>JACPGF010000353.1:0-7889 GCA_016182615.1 Ignavibacteriales bacterium | reverse complement strand
TGAAGCCTTGTATCCGAGTGAGTTGACGTTTGCAATGTTATCACCGATAACATCCATCATTGTTTGATGATTACGTAATCCTGATACGCCTGAGAATAATGAATTAAGAAGTGACATATAACCTCCTATGGTTAATTTGGACCAAAACTCTGTCAGTCATTCTGGTCAGTGAGCGCCCTTTTGAGGTCCCGCTCGGTGTTGTGAAATAATAATTAAAACTTTAGTTAAGCAAATACCACGCTGTCGATGTTGGTAAAAACCTGGTCGGAGCGTTCTGATAACTTCATTGCAGTTACCACTGTTTTGTTTGGTATGTTAACGATATACGCAACATCGTTCATCATTACCAGCGAGTCCTTAGCGCCTTTGGCTTCTGCCTGATCAACTGCATTTTGCAGGTTTTGTAAGGCGACATCATCGAGTTGTATGTCCCGGGTTTCCAGTCTTTTTGCCGCATGGCCTGAGAACTTGATCTTCTCTAACTCTTTTTCGAATATCGAGCCGAATGAAGGTCCCGTTTGCCGTAAGGGCGGTGAAAAAGCCTCGCTATTGGTAACGAGGGGGATAAAGGGTACCCGGATACCGTTTATGGTATTGTCCATAGTACTACGTCCTTGTTATTATTTTGGTGGATTAAAAATTTCCATCACGCCGGAGAGTCCTTGCCCCGGCCGCTGTTAAATTCAGGGTTCGGGATTGAATATTTCGGATACATCAGAGAGTCCATACTCTGAGTTACCGATTACCAACCTTGTTCCGTTTTCGCCGAAACGTATGCCGTTTATTATTCCCTGCATCCAGGAGCCGACGGTAAGATCTGCGCCTTGCAAGTTTTTTGCTTCTACCTTAAATGTATAATCACCCACATTTACTTTATTGCCATTCTCATCTTTAAAGTCCCATTCAAGTGTATGGTCGCCTGTACTTTTATCTGTTGGCTCAAACGTGCGCACTAAAACGCCGTCTTTATCATAAACTTTTACCGATACGGTCGAAGCTTCGGAGGCTAGATTAAAGCCGATCTTTACCGATTCTTCTTTATTATATTTTATTGAAGAAACTCCAAGCTTCACTTCTTTGCCAATAAGTGCCGCGGTCATGGTATTATTAACAGACTGTGAAAGCTGCAAGTTTGCATTGATACTCGTTTCAAGTGACGAGTTCATATTGGTCAATTGTTCAAGTGAACTGAACTGTGCCAACTGCGAAGCATACTCTGCACCGCTCTGCGGATTCATTGGATCCTGATATTTCAGCTGCGCGATCATCAGTTTCATAAAATCGTCTTTACCAAGTTTCGACTTGCCTGTAGCCGCTGCTGTATTCGCCGTGCTTGATGTGACATTTCCAATTGTATTTGACATGTTATTTCTTTCTTCTATACCAGATATTCAACGGTATTGTAACCTAATTCTCTCGCTGCGATTTCTTCTTCTACTGCCGGTTCATCCTCGGCATTGTAATTCATGCGTTTATTCGTGTACTGTGGCTGCCGCTTGCCCTGATCCTGCTGTTGTAAAGTGATCTGAACCGAGTGTACCTGCACACCAGCGCTTTCCAGTTTTTGTAAAAGCTGCTGCATATTGCCTTCAAGAGATTTACGTGCACTTTCAGTTTCAACTTCTATATGGGCACGAAGAACATTTTCCATATTTGTCAAAGTAACTTTCATTTTACCCATGTTCTCCGGATCAAGCTGGAATACCATAATGTCTTTTTGCCGTGATTCAATTAGTGTCTGAACTTCTTTCATCGCCTCCGAAGCGCGTATTGTACGCATGTGCGTTGGTGGTGCATCGGCGGCAAATGTATTTTTCGTGTTTATCGTGTTACCAGTCTCTTTTGTGTTCAGTTCAAGAGTTTTATCGCTTACTTTACTTACAGCCGCCGTTTCCTTTTCAGGAGCTGTACCCGTTTCAAATTTTTTGTCTGTATCCGTTGTTTGTTTCACTTCACGATGCACCGCAGCATTATCTGTCCGGTAAGCCTCGCTGCGGTTAACACTTTCATCAGTTCCTTCTTGCTTGGGTGAATCCACATCTTCAACTTTTGATGAATATGCTGTTACCGGTTGTTTATCCACGGTAATGGTTTTCTTTGGTGATTCAGAAGAATCATCTCTCTGCATGTTGCCGTTACTCGTATTACTCTGTTGCGGTTTCACGGTTGCAGTTTTTTCTTCACTGATACCCGGATTGTCAGCTTTGGTATCTTCCTGTGCTTGCGCCTTTACGGTCTTAGCAGGTTTAGCTTCAACCGCGATATTTATATTCTCAAGCTTCTCCGGCGAAATGTTTTTTGCAACCAATGTTTCACTATTCGCGGCTTCAGTTTTTTCTGCTGCAATGGTAACTGGTGCTTTAACCTGATCTGTGGCTTGTGCTCTGCTATTCAATGAACTACTAACTTTTTCTTTTACTACTGATTCTGTATCAAATTTCAGACCAAACTTTTTTGTATCATTTGTATTTGCAGCCGCTGCATCGTTTGTTGCACTTTGCTGTACATCAGTGCCGACTACTGCTTTTTGCCCGGAAGTATTTTTACCAGCTATGCTGTTTTTTATAACGGTTTCACTATTGATTACTTGTGCAGACGTGCTTTTCGCAGCACTATTACTTTCCACCGCACTAGTTTTTGTCTGGATTCCTGTTTCCGTGGTTGTTTTATCGAGTAACTGGTCATTGTGCGGCAATTCAGCATTTGGCTCAAGAGATTTGGCCGTATAATTCAGCTTACCAGTTTGAGGCACATCTTTCATGACCGCTGTTTCTGCACTTTTATTTGCAGCAATCTCTTTCCCTAATACGGTTTCTGTTTTTGGAATGCTGCTTACCGCATTAGGTTGTTGAAGATTTTTACCCTTTTGTACAACATTAGCCACATTTTCATCCGCATTTGGAGCGGCTGCTTTTACTGGAGCGCTTTCTGTCCTCAATTTTTCACTTGATGGCTTCACTTCAGAATCTTTTGCTGCTTCGGCACTGCGTTTTATTCCGCGTACCGGCATGTCGCTTTTAATTACATGAGGTACAGAGAGCGAAGGTGTTTTAATCTTTGCAGATATTTCTTCAGCTGCAGATTTTGATGGTACCTCTGATGGAGCTGTTCCATTCTTTTGTTGTTGCGCGGTTTCTTTTAATTCGTTTCCGGTTATGGCATTTTTGGGTTTTGCATTCTGTGTATAAGCAGAAATGTTTATTTCAGAGTTGTATTTTTGCTCAGCATTACTGGAAGGCGCACCGTTTACCGAATTTTGATTAGCAGGTGCGGATACTTTTTGAGGCGCAGAATTCGCCATTGATTTCGTATTCACTGCAACTTCCGGTTTAGCATTTGCTGCATTACTTTCATTAACTTTCCGGATTTCCACGGTATTTTTTGCCGTGTTGTTCGCGCGTGCAGGTTCAACAACTTTTGCCGCAGTGTTCTGCTTTTCATATTCAGCCACCGGTTTGCTTTCTACTGGAACAGTGCCTTTGCTGCTGGTTGTTGCAGTAATTTCTTCACTGTGCAGCGCTGTTACTGTTGCTGCCCGCGCTGCCGCTCCCGGTTTTACCGTATTGCTGTCTGCCGGAATCTTCTGGGATGGCTTTTCAGATGGAATAGCACTTGCAGTATTGCCCGAAGCAGTCCTGACGGAAACTTCTTGTTCCACAGTTGTTTTTTCAACAGAAGAAAGACCGGGTTTTACAACATTACTTCCACTTTCCGGAGCAGTAACTGTTTTATTTTCACTTGTATTTACTTCTGTATTGACAGCCGTAGTTTTAATGGTGTTTGGGGTTGTTTGTTTTAAAACGCTGTTTTCAGCATTTACTATTTTTTGTGTACCGGTATTTTGGGATGATGCATTTGGAGCAATTTTAACTTCAGTAATTTTTAATCCTAATTCGGAGCCAACTTCTTTTACAAGTGTTGCATCGCTGTTACTGGCAGGACTCGACTGATTGTTTTGCCGGCTTGCCGGTTGGTTAACCGGGGCTGTATGAGCCGATTGCAAAACACTTTCAGGCATAGTTGGTTTTACGTTTGCTGCCTGTACCGGTGTAAAGCTTTGCACTGCTGAAGGCTTTCCATTCAATTCCTTGTTAGATACATTTTGCATAGTTGGCTGTGTAAATCCAGGTTGCTCCAACTCACTGCTCTTTTCGGATTGAGTAGCAAGTTCTGCAAATGCGTCATGTAGTGACTCAATAATTTTTTCTGCTGAGAACTGTGAAAGTGGAGAACTAATATTTGTATTTTCCGGGGCTGTGGTCGGCTCTGTGGTGCTGCCGCCCTGACCATTGATAACCGGTGACTGTATAATACTTCCTGCAATATTAGCCGGAGAAAACTCAGCTGGAAGATAATTCTTAATCTGTATTGCTTGTGTTGAGCCGCTTTTTATAACACTTGTCGTGTTTTCCGCACTTGGAGTTGCATCATTGGATATTTGTGGGTTGGCAGCCGGCAAAAAAGCCGCTGCAAATTCCACTAATTGTACTGCCTGTATTTTGGTGGATTGTAAAATATCGCCGGAGATAATCAACCCATCATCTGTGGTTATCTCTTTAGTGTCAGATAAGTCGGCAGACGATTCAAGAGCTTCACCTTCAGCAAGCGAATATTTTTTTGCCAGTATTCCCTGAACGGTACCATTGGCAGTTTCGCTGCCATCACTCATATAGACTTTTATGATATCTGAAAACATGTAATTTGCCGAAGCAACTTTGATTTGCTTTCCGCTGTCCTGATTTACATCAGCACCTGTTCTCGGTACAAATATCGGGTTAAATACCATTATTGAACTCTTGTAATTCGGTGAAACATTTCCGGTGTCAGTAAGGAGAGTACTTCTCCGGCTTTTTTCTTTTTCATAGAGTATATCAGATCTCTTGCCACATCATCCGAGTAACCAATAATTAATCTGGCTATTTGTTTGGAATCCATCGTTTCAAATATTCCTAGTGTGGCGCGTTTCCATTTTATGTAGGAACTGTCGTTCATTCGTGCAGGTTTCGCTTCGGCAGGTTTACTTTCAGCAAATTGTTTATTGCTATTCTTTTTTAATTCTTCTGCAGTTAAAGATTTATCAGCTGCATGTTCAGCCCCCGCGATAGAGTTTTGCCCTGCTGCCTTTGCCGTATCGGGGTTAGCTTGCGCGGCTGTAACGCTATCTTGTACCGCGCGGCTGATACTGTCCTCATTTGCTTGCATCCCGAATTTCTCACCTGCTTTGCGCAAAGTGTCAGCCATTGCAGCCTCACCCATGCGTGGAGAAAAATCCAGCCTGAATAGGTTGGTATATTTTTCATTAAGAATAAATACCACTGCGGTAACAAGGATAAACGCAAATAAAAAAGAAGCGATATATGCAATTGAGTCTTTCATCCTTCACCCTGTAAATATTTCTGATTAGCAATCTCGTCTAAGGTTATTTGTTCCAAGTGGTTCTCTTCCGTTCTAAACTCTTCGCGCTTTTTGGTTTCAAGCACTTCAAATATTTTTTGCTCTTTTTGCTTCTGCTGCAATTCTGCCAGCTTTAGCGCGCGCTGCCGTTCAAGTTCTTTTATTTCAATATGGAGCGATTTAATTTTATCCGACAAGTAATCCTCGTATCTTGAAAGGTGCTGCATTTCCGCAACTTTAACATGTTTCTTTTGCCCTACTTCAAGCTGCATTGCTTTAATGGTCAGTTCCAGTTTTTCCATTTCCGCCGCAATGAGGTTTATTTTCATATCGATCTCGCTAATCTCCTTCTGCACTTTTTTCTGCAGAACCTCTTTGATGCGCTTTATCGATTCGAATTTGTAGGTGAATTTCATTGTTTTTTTCTTATGTCAATGGTTGTTCTATAATACCATACAATTTCTGTACCGCATCTGTAAAAGTTGTTTTCTCCAGCATATCCTGTTTTAGATACTGTCGCAATTGGCCAATTTTAGCCAATGCGTGATCTATAGCCGGATTGCTTCCTTTTACATAGGCACCAATGTTAACAAGGTCTTCGGCTTCGTTGTATGTTGCCAGTATATCTTTAAATGCAATTGCTCTTTCACGGTGGTCTTTCGGTACAATATCTCCCATTACCCTGCTGATGCTTTGTAAAACATCTATGGCAGGGAACTGCCCTTTGTGTGCAATTTTCCGCGAGAGTACTATGTGGCCGTCAAGTATCGAGCGGACTGCATCGGCAATCGGCTCGTTCATATCGTCACCATCAACAAGCACAGTATAAAAGCCGGTAATACTGCCGGTGCGCGAGTTGCCCGCCCGCTCTAATAGTTTTGGAAGAATCGAAAATACCGAGGGTGTGTAACCTTTGGTTGTTGGCGGTTCGCCAATTGTTAAGCCTATTTCCCGTTGAGCCATCGCGAAACGTGTAACGGAATCCATCATCAGCACAACATCTTTACCCTGATCCCTGAAATACTCAGCGATTGTGGTGCCTATAAAAGCCGCCTTTATTCGCAGCAGCGATGATTTTTCGCTTGTTGCAACAACCATTACCGACCGGGCAAGGCCTTCTTCGCCCAAATCTTTTTCAATAAATTCACGCACTTCACGGCCACGCTCTCCAACCAGAACAATAACGTTTACATCGGCTGATGTATTACGTGCAATCATGCCCAGCAATACACTTTTGCCAACACCGCTGCCTGCAAAAATACCTATACGCTGCCCCTTGCCGGTTGAAAGCAACCCATCAATCGTACGGACACCTGTTTGCAGGGGTTCGCTGATTCTTTTCCTTTCCATCGGGCTCGGGGGCTGCGCGTTTACACTTCTGAACGAAGTATAATTTAAATCACCCTTACCATCCATCGGATTGCCTAAGCCATCGATGATACGGCCTAAAAGCTCTTCACCCACACCAACACGGAATGCCTGGCCAACTGCTTTAATCTCGCACAGTTGTGAAATTTTATCAACTTCACCAAGCGCGACCGAAAGTACTTTGCCGTCTTTAAATCCTACTACTTCTGTTTTACACACCTCCCGTCCATCGCGGTCTGTAATACTGCACACTTCACCGAGTGATACATTCGGCCCCATAGAAATAATAACCATGCCGATAACATCTGTTACCCGGCCATTTAATTTTACGGGATCTATTTTTTGCAGGGCTGTGTCGTACCGGCGGATAAAACTGTCGATGAGCTGATTATCAATCATTGTTCAGGAGGCTGGCCATAAGTTCATTTGTAATGTTCTGCAGTTGGCTTTCTATGCGGGCATCAACATTACCAATTTCGGTCTCGATGACACAACCGCCTCGTTCAACTTTATCGGTGGGTTCAAATTTTATTTTATTAAAGCTTTTTTCGATAAATGCAGTCTTGCCGTCATTATACAGCAGTTGATAGTCATCGGGGTGCATTTTAATGTGTACTTCGTTCGAGCCCATGACTTTTTTAATGCTTTCGCGCAGTACCTGTTCGATAGTGCTGTTCATGGTAACTTCGCGGTGAACAATTTTTTCAGCAATCTTGGTTGAAAGCTGCAATACCAATTGATCAAAAGCAATTTCATATCCGGATAGTTTCTCCTCGAAGCTGGAAAGGATTGCATAGAATTCTTCAGTCTTCTGCAATAATGACGAGTCATACGAATGCTCCATCTCCGCGCGGGCTTCCTCGTATCCGCGTTGGAACCCAATCTGCAAATGTTCCTGTAATGCCATTTCATGATCCCGTTGCTCCAGCTCACGATGCAGTATAACGGGAGCAACAGGTGCTTCGTAGTTAACAACACTGCCGCCCACTGAGAGCCTTGCAGGGCTTTTCATTTTCAGGACATTAGACATAAACTTCCTCGCCGCCGCCGCGGATGTTCAGGGTAATTTCTTCGGTTTCTTCTAACCGTTTAACTATATCAACAATTCTTGCCTGGGCTGCTTCAAC
>JACPGF010000013.1 GCA_016182615.1 Ignavibacteriales bacterium | reverse complement strand
TTCTGACCATAAGGAGTTCCTTGGTTAAACTGATAAGAGACATCATAGTGCTTAAAGATTTGTCATAAACCTGTATGACAACATATGTAATATATATTATAGGTGTTTAAATTGCAAACGCGAGTTGGATTTTTTCAAGAAAAGATATTTACTGAATGTTAGATTGCCCACTCAGCAGATGTATGCAAATGAGAAAAGAGTTTATTGAAGAAATAGATCAAGAACGGATTTCAGGAATTGTCAAATGCGACTCCATATAAAACATGGCAGTCCACCATGAAGCTGTCTCCTCAGCCAGTTCTAAATAATGTGTTCTTGGACGATAAGAAACACTTTTTTGATCTAAAATCGACAATTGAGACAGCTTCTTGTGATGAGGTGGAACTAATTAATTGTGTTCAATTCTCTATTGCACTAGTGTAACGTAAAAATAGAAATAAAAGAGCTTCATCTTATGCTAGTGAATACACTCCTCCTGCTTTCATTGCCGCATTTATCAACCGCAGAAATTGCTATTACCGGCAACTGTTCTCCTTCAAATGACAGCGAGAGAGAATTTGTACTTCCCGGTAAAATCTCGTACTTCCATTTTGATTTTTCGTAGGTATAAAGAACATACAGGAACGGTTTTTCACTTCCTTGGGGGTTCCAATTAATGTTTAGTTTTCCGTCTTTCTTTTCGGCGGTAATCTGCGGTGCCCCGGGAGCCTTTTTATCAAGCCATGGATACGCGGGTGACAGCGCGGGCAGAGCGTACGGCCCGTCAACAAGGGCTTTCGCTGTTATGCTTTCCTGTGGAATCATCGATTTCATGCTGAACAGCATAACGCCGGTATTTTTAGGTACCATGCCCCGTGCTACCATTATCTGGTTTACAATTTCCCGGGTCATTTCTTTTATCTCAACCTCGGGCCGTATAAACAAGCCCGGCCACAGGTTTCTCCCTTTCGTGTTTTCGGCAGTCCACCAGTTTAACAGTACCGGGTAACTCAGTTCTACCCGCGAAATAGGCCAGTGGAGCTGTGGTGCGAAATAATCCACCCAGCCTTTGTTTAGCCATAATTTTGCATCCGAGTACAAATCGGCAAACTGGTCCAAACCGCCGCCGATACTTTTCGGATGACCCGGCCTGTACACGCCAAAAGGGCTAATCCCGAATTTCACTTCCGGTTTTACCTGTTTAATTCCCGCGTAAATTCTTTTGATAAATTTGTTTACCTCATCGCGGCGCCAGTCACCCGCCGGTAATTTGCCGCCTGCTGCCTGATACGCTTTGTACGTATCTTCATCGGGGAAATCTTTTCCATCGTTGTATTCCCGGTACGGATAAAAATAGTCATCGAATTGTACGCCGTCAATATCATAGCGCCGGACAACATCCAATACTACGTTGTACGAGTGATCCTGCCCTTCCTTCATGGTGGGATTAATCCAGTAATACCCGTTGTTACCGAGTTTTTTAACGCAGTGGGGTTTGGTTTTAATAATAGAAAGCGGGGAAATTTCCCCGGTCATTGCCGAGTGATTTGCCCGGTAAGGATTAAACCACGCGTGCAGTTCTAACCCGCGGTCATGGGACTCTTTAACCCAAAATTCCAGCGGGTCATAATACGGGTCGGGTGTTTTTCCCATTTGCCCGGTAAGGAAAAAAGACCATGGTTCTATCGCCGAGTAATACAAAGCATCAGCCTGCGGCCGCACCTGAAAAATAACCGTATTCAGGTTAAGGGCTTTCACCCGGTCAAGAATGACGAGAGCCTCTTTTTTCTGATCTTCGGTACTCAGCCCGGGTTTTGAAGGCCAATCGATATTTGCAACTGTGGCTATCCAAACTCCACGCATTTCCCGTGGTATTTGCGGAATATCTTTTTCGTTGATTTTTGTTGCTGTCTGGCAGAGAAGTGCCGAATTAAAAAGAAAGGACAAAAGAAGTAATATTACCGGTTTCATATATTTCTTCGAATGGTTAAAGATTCATAGGAATGAACGTACAAAATTAGAGAGAAAAACAATAACAATGCAATTGTGAATTAAAACCCGACATTGTGTGCGGATTTTACCGCTTACCGCGAAGGGGTAAAATTTGAATAACCATGGATGAAAACCATGGAAAAGAGAACCCAAAAACGCAAACGTCCCCAATGGGGGCGATCCTTGCTTTATGGAAAAGAATACAAATTTGCGAAAGTGAAGTTGAAGTTATATTATTAAGGAGACGGCTACAATCGTTTCTCAGCGAAACAATCTTTGATGGTTCACCACCTTCGGCGGCGGAAATACTTGGATGGCATTTCCGGGGGTTCTACCGCCGGTTATTCAGGTTGAGTCCTGTTGGTGGGTGTAACACAATTCAGAAATGGGTATTATACAGCAACTGTTTGGCTGAAACCCGTTTTATTAAATATTGTATTCTTAGTTACTTCTCTGTAAATTACTCATAAGTAAAAATTTTAATAGCAAATGAAACCCGGAACAAAGTATTGGATCGAATTATCGGACTACGATTTCGAAACTGCAGTTTCGTTGCTGAATAGCGGACGGTATTTATATGTTGCATTCATGTGCCATCAATGCATAGAGAAAGCATTAAAAGCATATTTAACAGAGATATCAATGGTATGGTACCCCATACACACAGCTTGTCACATTTAATCTCGAAATGTAAATTGGACGATTCTCTCACGGGTGCACAAAGTACTTTTTTAGATAAACTTCAACCAATGAATATTGAAGCACGGTATCCAACCTATAAAGAAGAATTATTTAAGATATTGAATTTTGCATTCTGTCAGGATTTAATCAGTGATACAAGAAAGTTTCAGGAATGGATCAAGAAACAGTTATAGAAAAACTAAAGCAGTTTAAAGCTTTACTCAGCGGCTATTACAATTTGAACTCGGTTTACTTATTTGGTTCATACGCCACCGGCAATCAGAATGAATATAGTGACATTGATGTTGCTGTAGTTGTTAACGAACTGGTTGGAGACTATTTAACATATACGCCCTTACTATGGCAATTGAGAAGAGGGATTGATACAAGGATTGAACCGGTTCTTTTTGAGCTGGGAAAGGATCCGAGCGGATTTCTGGAAGAAATTAAACATACCGGAATAGAGATTTAGAAGCATATTTTCACCCTCAAAGAAGACTTTTGCTTTATATTGATCCTGTCCGGTTTTTTTGGTTTTTGAAGCAGATTCCGGAAAATTCTATATATATGGTTTTCTACTAAAAATAAACTATTCCGTCCCATACGGGACTTAGCCGCATTTTTTGATTTGTTTTTCTATAGCTATTTCGTCCCGCTGGGACTTAGTGAGGGAAGAAATGCAATGTTTCACTATCTACTATATAAAAAGTAATTTGTCTAGTCATATAAGTTAAAATCGAAACTTATATTTCGGTTTTAAACGAAGACTGAGAAAAAATGATTGTGTTTTTTCCGAAATTACAAAATCTAATCACTTCCTTAAATACCGTTCTACTTCTTTCAGATATTGTTCTTCGGGTAAAGTGGGGGAGTCATACATTCCGGCACGCTGCCGCTGCCGCATGATTTCGTAGAGGACTACCGCTGTGGCAACCGATACATTAAGGCTTTGTACCATACCCATCATGGGAATGTAAATGGTTTTATCGGCAAGATCGGCAACTTCATCGGAGATGCCACGGTGCTCGTTGCCCATAACAATGGCGCAGGGCTTGGTAAAATCCACATCATAGATGCTGAGTGAGTCATCTTTCAGCGTGGTTGCATAAATGGTAAATCCCTCGTTGTGCAATGTTTCGTAACATTCCTCAACCGCGGTAAAACGTCTCCTGTCCACCCACTTGAATGCAGAGGCCGAAGATTTTTTGCCGATTTTGGGAAACTTCTCGAAATTATATAATAATGAGATAAGCGGGACACCAACCGCGTCTGCCGAGCGGAAAATTGCACTCACATTATGCGGGTCGTGAATGTTTTCTAATACGATATGCAACGATGACTGCCGGTGCCGGACAACCCCGGTAATCTTTTCTTTTCGCCGGTCGAGGATAAGACTGCCTCACTTGTTAAAAATTATTTTATACTGTTTTTTTGTAAAATTATCGCGCACCTTATCCACTTTAATCACGTCTTCCGGAGTAAGTTTCATATAATAGCGCAATAGCTCAATCGTTTTGGTGATTACTTCATCCTCAGTATCCGCCCATGTATCGCATCCGCGCACGGTGGGGACATCGGAGGTGAAGCCATCGTTTGTTTTTTCAACCAACAGGTTTAATATCAATAACCGCCCCCGGCTGCAACAGCCTCACCCGATACGATTTTTACACTCGCGCTGGCACCAACACGGTCAGCACCGTGGGCAACCATTGTTTCTGCATCTTCTTTCGTGCGTATCCCTCCCGAGGCTTTTACTCCAACAGTTGAACCGACAACATATTTCATCAGCGCGATATCACCAACAGTGGCACCGCCTTTGGAAAATCCGGTGGATGTCTTCACGAAATCGGCACCGGCTTTTTTGCAGATCATGCAGGCTTCAACTTTTTCTTCATCGGTCAGCAGGCAGGTTTCAAGGATAACCTTGGTAACAACTCGTTTGTTTTTCCCGGCTAGAACAACCTGCTGTACATCATTAAACACCAGATCAAACTGTTTACTTTTTAATAACCCAACGTTAATAACCATATCAATTTCAGTTGCACCGTTTTCAATTGCCTGTTCAGCTTCGAAGCGTTTTACTTGCGTAGTGTTCGCACCTAACGGAAAGCCAATTACCGTGCAGACTTTAACCTTGGTATCTTTTAATAAACTGTAACAAAGTGCAACATGCGAAGGATTGACACATACTGAAGCAAACGTATAGGTGCGTGCTTCCTGGCAAAGTTTTACAATCTCGTCGATGGTCGCATCCGGTTTAAGCAATGTATGGTCGATTTTACGAGCCAATTCCATATCAGGCAAATGGCCGCCAACGCCAAGACCCGCAGCGATACGGTCAGCACCTGATGCAACAATTTTTTTAACGGTTTCGGGTTGGGTTACAACATTGGTTTCCCAGCCTTTACAGGTTTCTTCATGCGTGTAAAAATCATGTAATGATTTTTCCAATAATACCTGATTGACAACTTTTGAAATTATATTGTTGTTCATACATTCATCCATTTTTTGTACGCTTGTAACGTGTTTTTCATTAACATTGCTATAGTCATAAGGCCAACCCCTCCCGGCACGGGAGTAATAAAGGCGCATTTCGGGGCTACTTCATCAAAGGCAACATCACCTGTTATACGGTACCCTTTTGTAGTAGATGCATCATCAACACGGTTTATCCCCACATCGATGACAGTGCAGCCTTCTTTTACCATATCAGCGGTTATAATACCAGCTTTACCAATCGCGGCAATAATAATATCCGCCTGTTTGGTGTAATAAGCAATGTCATTGGTTCCTGTGTGGCAGAGTGTTGTAATGCAATTAGCGTGCTTGTCTTTCCGTGCTAGCAGCGTTGCAATTGGTTTTCCCACAATATTGCTTCTGNNNATTCCAGCGGGCGTGCAGGGTATAAAGGTATCCATACCAAGCAGCAGCCTGCCCGCGCTAACGGGATGGAAACCATCCACATCTTTCAGCGGGTTTATTGTTTCAATAACTTTATATTCATCAATATGTTTCGGCAGTGGCAGTTGTACCAGAATACCGTGATAATTTGTATCGTTATTATATTGCTCAACCAAAGCAAGCAGTTCTGCCTGACCGGTAGTTTCCGGCAAACGGATAACGGTGGAGAGCATGCCCAACTCGATACACGCCTTTTCTTTGCTTTTTACATACGATTGTGAGCCAGGGTCTTCACCAACTAAGATAACCACAAGGCCGGGTGCCTGTTTGCCTTCTGTTAGTAATCCGGCGATTTCTGTTTTAATTTCCTGCCGTATATGCGCGGCTACTATTTTACCTTCAAGCAGTTGCATCGGGTTCTACCTTTTTAGAAAATTCCGGAAAGAAAATACGTTCAATCTCAATTGCTTTTCCGGTTGCCATATCAATTTGCATCAGCACACCGCTAAAGTGAACATCATCATTGGCAACTTCGTATTTTTGCGGGGTTTGATACACGAAACGGTTAATTGCCGGAGTCTTTTTCATCCCGATAATCGAGTCATACGGGCCGGTCATACCAACATCGGTTAAATACGCGGTGCCATTCGGCAAAATTCTTTCATCTGATGTTTGGATGTGAGTGTGTGTGCCTAAAACCGCAGAAACCTTTCCATCAAGCCAGTAACCCATCGCTATTTTTTCTGCCGTTGCTTCGGCATGAAAATCAACAAAAATGATATTGGTTTCTTTGTTTAAGCGCGCCAACGCCCATTCGGCTCCTCTAAAAGGGCAGTCAATGGCTGCCATAAATGAGCGGCCCTGCAAGTTAAGGACAGCAACTTTTCCTTTCGGCGATTCGTGGATATACATGCCATCACCATGAGTGCCTTTGGGATAATTCAACGGGCGGAGTACCCGTTTTTCAACTTTCATAAAATCCTGTACGCCATGTTTATCCCATGTATGATTTCCGCCGGTAAGGACGTGAATACCGAGATTAAACAGGAGATCAGCTTCCTTCTTGGTGATTCCCTTACCATCTGCCGCGTTTTCGGCGTTTGCTATAATAACGTCCGGTTTATATTTCTGTAAAAGGCTTGGCAGCCAGGTTTGCAAAAATTCGATGCCGGGCTTTCCGACAATATCTCCAATAAAAAGTAAGCTGAGTGTGATCATGTACCTAAGTTAAAAAGTGCTAAAAGATTCAAAAAAAACAAACCACAATGTAAGAATTTTTTAGGGGAAACAGCTAAGGAATTATAGAATAACCAAATAACATCTGCGCAAAATGGATAGAAAATAAAGCAGTTGTAAAACAGCCTAAGCCAAGAAAAAAAACTTAAGCAGCAGTTTCGCAACGAGCCAAGCCGGGCTTTAATTTTAATTCAACAACTGCAAGAGCAGCAACAGCAACTTTTCTTCCGAGTTTTGTTAGATTATACCGGTATGATGAAGGTATCTTACGAATGAGGCGATGAAGCCTTAACCGTTTGAGT
>JACPGF010000345.1 GCA_016182615.1 Ignavibacteriales bacterium | reverse complement strand
TATCTACCGGCAAAAATTTATTATCCGTTGCAGGAGTTATAGCTTCGTATGAAAACGGAATCGTAATAACCCGGCCGCTTAGCTCATAAATTGCTTTGCAAAAGATCTCTGCTGATTTATTATAGTTATAATGCGCCGCGGTCTCAATTCCTTTTGCCTGCTGCTGACGGAGGTTGTTGTCTTCGTTAAATGCTGCCAGCAAAGCCTCAGCAAACCCCAAACCGTTCTGGCAATGCAGTACACGTGAGTTTACCCTATCATTACAAAACACTTCCGTGCCCATTGTATTGGTTGTAATAACCGGTGTTCCGCATGCCATTGCTTCAAGCACGGGCAGCCCGAATCCTTCGTACCAGGACGTGCAGCATACAACGCTGACAGAATGCATTAGATGCGCAACCTCCTGCGGATGTATGTGATGATAACACTTAATCTCCACTCCGGTTTCGGCCGAGAGATCATTACCTGTCGCTTCATCGTTTTGCAGTACATGGCCGGTAACTAAATGGATTACAGGCTTTACTTCCGGATGCTGCTGCATTATATGTTTTACAGCCATCACAAGAAAAATAAAGTTTTTAAGCAGATGATCCGGAGTGCCAATAAAAAGTATGCTGTTGGGTATTCTGTTTATCCCTGCGCGGGGATAGAAAACCGAATGGTCGATAAAATTTGGAATATACAGCGATTTCCGTCCGAACCGGGTAAGGAACAGTTCCTCAAGATGTTTCGAGACAACTATTAACTTAACAGGAATAGAATGCAGTGCGTCGAAAATAAATTTATCCGACCGCATGATATCATAGGTTGTGCCATAGTGGTATCCCTGATATCCTTGGCACAAATGAACAATTTTTTCAAGCGGAACAATTGGCAGCAGTTCAAGTATCTCGAATACACTAAACGAGATAACATGATCAAATGCCGAAAAGTCTATCCCGGCAAGCGATTCATAGTTTACAAAAGTCGATTTGCATTGTATCCAATCCGGTTTGTCACCCTTTGTAAAAACAGTGCAGCTCATATTATTCTGTTCAAGCCACGCGAGATATTGAAATACAACTTTCGTCCCGCCGCCCAAATAATCAGCCACCGGAATAATAAATGCCAACGGCTTTTTTTCAGCAACAGTTACTTGTCTGCCGCTTTGATGTTTTTGCTGATGATACGTTACATAACGGTTAACCAACGATTCATCAAGATAATATGTTTTTTTGCATGCAGGGCACAGGAAATATTCAGACTGCGCGCTGTTCTTATATTCAAATTCCGTATAGAAGTCAAAATGCTGACTACACTTTTCACAGCAAATGGTAAACCTGTGGAAATACAGGTTTTTCTTTTGCGAAACGGCGGCAACCGCCCATTTAACAATCATTTGAGGCGCTAATGTTACTGCCTGTTTTTCATCACTTTTACCGAAGAACAGTATGTGTGGATCATTCCCCTTAGTATAGTTATAAATAAAGCGTTCATAAATAATGCTCTTTTTCTGATATCCCTTTTCGGCTATCAGCCGCGCCTGATCTCTGGCGATTGCCAGCAGGTCATGTGGTGTAAATGTAAAGTCTTTTGTTATATCTACCTTTTCTAAAACATGCAGTAGATTCGTGTTACGCAAGTTATATCGGAGCGTATCAAGAAATGGAGTAATTGCCGTCTGTATCTGTTCCCTCTGCTCAGTTGAAAATGTCCGGGTGGCAAAATCAAGCGCTTTGTCAATCAATAAAGTATTTGCACCCAGTTTATTAATAAAAAACTCCGGGTCGAGATTAACAATAACTATGTCACGGAAAAACTTTTCAAATTGTTCCGGTATTGCAATATCCGTAAATGGAAAAATATCCTGAAATGCCGCGGCATTGGCAAACTCGAAGAGACTTCTTGTTGAATCGAACGTACCGCCTTCAGGAAACAAGTTTGTTGTCTGTGCCTCGTGAAGCCGGGTTGTACAGGTTCTGACGGGCATAAACTTTGTTTTGAACTTTGAGCTTATCCTGAGCCACATGTCAAAGTCCTGCCCCTGTTTTAAATCAACATTAAAGTTGCCAACCTCCTGCACAACGGTATGATGCATGGCAAATGAATTGCCGTGCACATAATTAATACGGAAAAATTCCAGCACCTGATAGTCGTGATTTGGAGCCTGATATTTCAGGTTTTGCGGTAGTTTTTGTTTTATGGCCTTTACATGGTTTTCCAGTTTATCCGGTTCAAAAAAATCATCTGATGACAGCCAGCATATCCATTCGCCTTGCACATGCCTTAGGCCCTCATTCAGGGCAGAACCACAACCGCCATTTGCTTTCTCGAAGTACTTGAAACGCTTATCTTTCTGTACATAGCTCAGTGCTACTTCCCCGGAGTTGTCCGTGGAACCGTCATTAACGATGATACATTCCCAATCACCAAAAGTTTGATTGAGCAGAGTATCTAATGCCTCGCCGACATATCCTGCTTGATTATATAAAGGTACGATAACTGAAAAATACGGTTTTTGCATACTTGCGGCAGTCATGTATAGTTTTTAATTCTTAAAAATATTAAGGCCGGATTGGCCGTTTTACCATTTTTCTGGGCTTGCATTACATCCTGTTGAACTTTGTCGTTCAAACCAAATATAAACATATCCAATATCATACCATATATGCAAAATTTTACGTCGGGAATATTCCACTATAATATTAGGAAAGTTCACTGCATTAAGCATTTTTTCGAAGGTACTTAATTAATGAGGAATGCAGCACGCCAGAAAAATTCCTCCGGTTGTTTATATAAGTTATAATGGTTAATATTAGCCAAAATAGTTTGGGATTAAAATATTTATTCTTCATTAAAAGGTCAACTAATACCGGTTTTTTTTTGCTTGTTGCATATTACACAATTTGGACAATATCTATGTATTTTTACTTTAACCCATTACAAAACAATCGGTTAAGACCTCACCCCCAACCCCTCTCCTTCTAAAGGAGAGGGGAGCCTGCAATTACTTGTTTTATTTGGGGTTACGGCAAATATGGGCAGTTTTTTACTGTTTTGTTGCAGCATTTATTTCGTTTGTTTCAGTTAAAACCGGGAGTTCAGATTTTATTGGTATATTTTTTGAAAAGTTCTACTATTCAATAAATGTTAGGGTATTGATGCAAATAGTAACTATTACAGGAATACGTCCTGATTTTATTCGTATGAGTAAAATCTTCGAACGTTTGGATGAGAATTTTGAGCATATCATGATTCACACCGGGCAGCATTATGACGATGCGCTCAGTAAAATATTTTTTGACGACCTGAAAATCAGGAAACCAGATTATACGCTTGCCGCGGGAA
>JACPGF010000344.1:966-4766 GCA_016182615.1 Ignavibacteriales bacterium | reverse complement strand
TCATCTGCCGGAACATAAATTGCCTGCACCGATGTAATTGAGCCTTTATCAGTAGAAGTAATCCTTTCCTGTAATGCACCCATTTCTGTCGCTAACGTCGGTTGATAACCTACTGCCGAAGGCATACGGCCAAGCAAAGCACTTACTTCAGAGCCTGCCTGTGTAAAACGGAATATGTTATCGATGAACAATAAAACGTCTTTACCTTCTTCATCACGGAAATATTCAGCAATGGTAAGGCCGGTAAGACCAACACGGAGGCGGGCTCCCGGAGGTTCGTTCATCTGCCCGAAAACCAGTGCTGTTTTACTAATTACGCCGGATTCTTTCATCTCGAGCCACAAATCATTACCTTCACGGGTACGTTCACCAACACCGGAAAATACCGAGTAACCACCGTGATGCTGCGCGATATTATTGATAAGTTCCTGGATAATAACGGTTTTTCCTACTCCGGCACCACCGAACAAACCTGTTTTACCGCCTTTGGTATAGGGTTCCAGCAAATCAATTACTTTTATTCCGGTTTCAAACATTTCAGTTTTCGTGGAAAGACGTTTGAATTCAGGTGCGGGCCGGTGAATAGGATATTTTTTTTCGGTTTTAATTTCTGAACCTAAATCATCAATACCCTTACCAATAACATTGATAAGCCTGCCCAATGTTTCAGGGCCAACCGGCACCATAATCGGGTTTCCCGTATCGATACACTGCATACCGCGAACCAAGCCATCGGTTGAATCCATAGCAACAGAACGAACCCGGTCTTCACCAAGGTGCTGCTGTACTTCGCAAACCAATTCTTCCTGCTTACCTTCGGCATTTTCACGCATAATTGTTACCGCGTTATAAATCTTCGGTAAGTGATTGTTTTCAAACTGAATATCAACGACAGGGCCGATTACCTGTACTATTTTTCCAACTTGCTGACTCATTGTTCTCCTAAAAAAATTTAATCCATAAAGTTAGGAAATTTTAACTTCTTTTTCAATATATACTATACCATAAAAGTATGGCAATATTCTATTTTTTTCTAGTAACACACGAATTTAACTAAATACGGCTTTTATTTGTTCAGAATCATCTTTTTTGTCTGAACCATTTCACCTGCGCTCACCCGGTAAAAATAGACACCGCTTGAAAGCTGTGTGCCAAAGCTGTCCGATTTAAAATCGATTGCATAAATGGTATTGGCTGAAGCCTGCCCATCGAATAGATTGCCAATAAGCTGCCCAAGAGCGTTATACACGTTTACCGAAACATGCTGAGATACAGGTGACTCAAACCGGATTGTCGTAACCGGATTGAACGGATTCGGATAGTTCTGATACAAATTAAAAGAGAATTCCCTGCCTTCAGTTTTCTCAATACCGTTAGGAATAACAAAAGTACCGGTGCCGCCTATTGCATTGTACTGTTTTTTAAATTCCTGCATGTACTGGTTCGCAATTTTCAAATCAGTTACAATTACCGTGTTTTCATCATTTGAGTTTTCAGCAGCGGCAGACCAGTTATGCGAACCGGTTAATGTTGTCGGTGCACTGTTCGGGCTTGATGCATCCACGATCAAATACTTGTGATGCAAAGTTGTCATGCCGGTTGTCGGTGTAAGGCATTCCGAGAAGCCCTTCATATACGTGTATTCACTTCCCTGCCCCGTTGCCTGATCGATAATACCCCTGATATCACTGACCCCTGCCTGTTTTCTTGAATTCATTGCGTTGGCGATATCATCTCTCGTGAAGGAATAAATCGCGTAATAGATGCTGGTATTTGCTGTACTTATGGTGTTTATAATCTGTGCATTTGTTCCGTCGGACGGGCTAAAATACATTTTAACCGGCCGGTTGCCTATGGTAAATGAATGGTTTGTATTATTCGATTTTTGCGTACCGAATTTTGCATTTGCGCTGTTCGGCGTGTCTGTGCTGCTGCCCCACATTTCCTCGAACTCGGTTGTATAAGCTGCAGCTAACTGCGGGTCGCAAATTTCAATTGCATTGTTCATCCAGTCAAGTTCATTATCAGTTATGTTTTGCGAGCCTGTCCACACCCAGTCATTCGAAGGATCACTATCCCTTTGATCGATAACTACAAATTTATTATGCATAATACCATCAAGCGATGTCGGGCGCTGGCTGATTAAAATGCCATTATCTTTTAGGGTTTGCACGTTATCCTGAATATTACGCGAATCGTAAGCGAAGCGGATTTTAACGCCGCGGCCTTTTGCTGCAAGTATCGCGCTAACCACGTCAGGGAGCCCTGTAAAACTGTAGAGTGCCATATCGATGGAATAATTGGCGGAATTAATACGCTGAATTAATTTGTCCTTCAGTATTATTGCACCTTTGGCAACGTTTCCTGTCATGGCAACACTGCTGTCAATCGGCATCCTGAAATAAACATTAATTGTCCCAACCTGTGAGCCGGAACTTGTAGTGCTGACCGTCTGAAAATCACTCACGCTTGTTCCAAAGGAATTGGTGGAATACACGCGGTAGTAGTATTTTGTATTAGATTGCAATCCGTTAACGGTAATTTTATGCACAGTTGTATCTTCATTCACCAGAATGGAATCCAATTCAAGATTCGTGGTTAATCCGTATTTAATTTTTGCATTACCCTTTTTAAGCGTGCTAAAATACACGGTAAATGAGTTATTGGTGATGTTGCCGGTACTAATCGTGTTGAGGATTACCGGGCCGTTATCGTAAATTAAATCCGTAATAAATCTGGGCATTACCTGATAACCTGAGTTGTAAGGTGCTGCCGATTTAAATTGGCTGACAACCCCGACTATATCAATTTTACCGGTTGGTATTGAGGTTCCAATAATGGATGTTGCACTTGTTGAAACACGCATGAGCGTTGTACCCGTTGAATCAGTCAGATTGTAGTTTGTGTTCCCTGCAAAGGTACCTGTTTGAGTAATAGTAACATTTTTAATTTTTATTAGTCGTGCCTCAAGTTCTTCAACGCCATTCCATGTTTGGTTGTTAATCTGTGCAATTGTTGCAATAATTGGATTAACCGCATGGTTTGAATCGAGTTTAGACCATGAAGCCCCTGCAATAGTATAGTCCATTTCAGCAAGCCCGCGATAATTAGTAAGGGTAGCAGTAATTTTAATACTGTCACCAATCTTTACTGCATTGGAAACCGTGTTGCCAAAAATGGCCATCCCGGCAGTTCCGTCATCAATTGCAGTGATACCAATTTGATTTGAGCTGCTGACAACCCCTGAAACCGTAATCACCTGACCGACCTTGATCGGGGCACCTGTCGCATCGTTACCACGCACCGAAGCAATGGTTGATACTGTTTGGGAGAAACTAATAACTGATATAAATAATACAATAAGTATAATAAAATAAGACCGCATGAAAACTCTATTTCTTAAATGTGTCCGGCAATAAATGCATTACAGCCAGTAAAAATTGCTAATTATCCGTAGATAATCTAAATCTGAGAATTTTGTTCTGAATTGCATCCAAAACATAAAGTGTTTTATCACTAAAAGCTACTGCCACCGGTTTGGAAAATACTTTTGACCCGCCAAAAGACTGCAGTTCATCGCCATAGGCGCTAAACTTGAACACGCTGTCTTTCCTCGGATCGCTATCAGCTACAAAAATATTACCCGAGCCGTCAATACAACTTCCCGTAGGATTATAGAATTTATTTGGCTGTACAAATGCCACCTGATCATACGCCGGGTTAAAATTACTAACATATTTTTCTTCTATAGCTGATTGAAAGAAATGGAACCATTGAGTTTTGAAACTTGATTCACCACC
>JACPGF010000344.1:0-958 GCA_016182615.1 Ignavibacteriales bacterium | reverse complement strand
CCGTATCATTGATTTTATACCATTGGCAGAGATAAGACCGGTACTTAACGGATCAATAAGCGGAACACGTCCGATAAGCGAATCGCCTTCACCTGCATTATACAATTTTCTCGGAGCAAATTTTAATATCGAATTATCAGGATCAAAAACACTTGTGTTCTCAGGGCCGATTCGAGATACAAAAAATGAATTGTCATAAAATGCAGTTACGGCTGTATAAATACGTTCTGGATGTGTAAAATCGCGGGGTAATACTCTTGTAATAGGAGCATTTTCTATGTGACTATTTGCTGAAAATAAATCTCAATTTGCTTCACAGCAAGCAGCAGAGAAAGCATTAAAAGCAGCTTGTATTCACAAAAATATTGGATTAATAAAAGTACATGATTTAACTATCTTAGCAAGGAAACTTAGTGCTCCGTAAGAAATTTTAGAAGCTTGTGGATTATTAAATCCACCCCAAGAGGGTGATAGCTGAATATAAACGGTATCACCGCTGATATTACGTTCACCGGCAACAAGAAACGTATCAGTTGGGAATTTATCATTGCTGTCTGTGCAGCCAATCAGAAATACAACAAATAATGCCGGAATTAAAAATAAGATTCTTTTCATAGTAAATTACAAGCCTAAAATAATTGAAAAGCGTTGGGAAGACCCAAGTTTTGTCATATGAACATAACTATAATCCACAGTTACCTGTGCAAAACTAAAAGGCGCGTGTACACCTGCGCCAAACGAAAAATCCTGCTCATCAACGTTTACTTTATATCCGCTGCGCAGGAATAAATCGGACTGAATTTCCGGAATAGTATAAGCGTACTCCGCTCCCAACGAAAGGTTTTCACTATTGTCATTCGGGTGGTTTAACTGAATTGATGTTGTAACCCGCTGAGATTCAGTTTGATAGGGTTCAAATGCAAATCCAATTCTGAACATCGTCGGAGGAGAAAAAGAC
>JACPGF010000343.1 GCA_016182615.1 Ignavibacteriales bacterium | reverse complement strand
TTAGGGGAAAAGGGGTTGGGTAATCTGCGTGTCTCTTTGGGGGGAATCGTTTTTAGGCAGTGTTAATGCGGCTAAAACAAAAAGACCTCACCCCTGCCCCTTTTCTAAAACAACCAATGCCTCCAAAGAGAGGTAAACGTGTCAACTTAAGGACAAAATGTTTGTTTTTACACTAAAAACAGCCCTCACCCTAATCCTCTCCCAAAAGGAGAGGGAACCGGAAGAGCCGCCTATAACGCGGGTTTTAAGTCTCCTCGCCCTTTGGGAGAGGAGATTTAGAGGTGAGGGTTTTGTAGTAACAAGTAAGTGAAATTAAGTCGAAATCCTTAAGTTGACACGTTTACCTCTCATAGGAGGCATTGCCTAAAACAGGATAGGGAAGCTCCAAATCAAAATCTAGCCCTTAAGTTAACACTTTACCTCTGGAGAGGCATTGGCTCTGGAATGTGAAGTCAAAAACTATTGCTGTAAAATAGTTTACGGAAAACTTGAACTGCTGTGGCATAATCCGGATTAACCTTGCTGTGTTATGCCTTATTCCAAAAAAAACCGTATTTTACATGAAATGAAAAATGATAAAAACATGGATATTCTTCAAATTGTAAAAGAACTACACTCGCGTTTAGAAAACCGTTTTCCCGGTTTAGTTGCGGATGTAATCTTGTACGGCTCGCACGCCCGCGGTGAGGCGCATAAAAATTCAGATGTGGATGTTTTACTTATCCTGAATAGTGCATTTGATTGGCATTTACAAAACGACATCTATGATGAATGCAACGAAATAAATGTCACATACAACGTTCTTATCGATGTCAATATTCTATCAAAACAGGATGAAGCGACAATTCGTTGGCATCAACCGTATGTTGAAAATGCTTTAAGAGAGGGCATTTCGGTATTGCATGGATAAAGAAGAAAAACAGGTTTTAATTAGGCTTCGTGTTGAACAGTCAGATGAAGCATTAAATGACACTGAATATCTTTTAGAAGGAAACAGATTGTCAACAGCGGTCAACCGGTTATATTATGCAGTTTTTTACATGCTGTCAGCATTTGCATTAAAGGATGGTTTTTCTACATCTAAACATGCCCAGCTTATAGGATGGTTTAATAAAACCTATATCCACTCACATTCGATTGATGTCAAATATAGCAATCTTATTTATCAGATTTTTAAAAACCGCGAAAAAAGCGATTATGATTTTTTGTTCTCCATGACTAGGGAACAAGTTGAAAGTTCTCTAAATGAAATAAAGGAACTGATAGATACGCTTAAGGAGTTGCTAAAGAGTTAATCACTTTTTAAAATTGGGTGTTTCCTCTTTGAAATAAATATGTAATTTTCCGCTTCATTTTTATCGAGCCCCGAAAGGGCTCAATTTGAATAACCGGGGGCGAAACCCCCGGATATTCGCCACAAGTTATTCCGCCTCCGAAGGTGGCGAACCATTATAGATTGGTTAGATAAGCACTGATAACAACCGCATTCTAAAACAGTATAACTTTAGCCCCCTATCAATAGAGCTGTAATTCTTCGCCTTCTTTTTTCTCTTTTGCAAGGCGCGCCTCTGTTGGGGATGCTCGCGATCGGGGCCTCATCCTCTGCGGCGAATGACACCTTCACGGACTTGGATAAAGTTCCACTACTGATTTGGTCAAATTTCCCCAAAGGAAATTTCTCATGGATCAATTTTCCCGGTAAAGTACCACTAACCCCCAACATGTAAAAAATAAATCATATTTTTGAGAAACTATTCCGGGTTTAAAGCATTGTTTGTTATAAAGGTGCAAAATTTTTCCAAATCTTACGATGAAAAATGAAAATAATTCAGGCAAAAAACAGTACACGTATCCTAATGAGCCATCAGCAACAGCCGATAGGTAAAACTGGAATGGCATTTCAAAGAGGCTTGCATGTATAAGCAAATATGCATTATGGTAATCCTTTTGCTTTCCGCGGCAATTTTCACTTCATGCACAAAAAAGCCCAGAATGATAACTCTGGCGGCTATTTTTAAGGATGGAGGAATAATACGCTCCCAGATTGAGGAGGAGGTATTTTTCCGTAAGCTCAGTAGAAAAGAACAGGAAGCCGAGTGGAACCGGCTTTGGAATGGCAGTCTGGTAACAGCCATCGATACGCAGAAACTCAATTTCGAACTTGACTCGTTGCTCTCATCTGACTGGGTACGCAGAAATAGAGGCAGTAAAGAGGACAAAAAATATTACCTGACTCTTATCCTGGATGAAAAAGGTGATTATGTTTACCAGTTTGCAGCCTTTTTTCCCGGAGGATTTGATCTGGAACTTTACAAGCCATTCATTGTAAAATCAGCTTCATGGAATAACAAGAAATGGAGCCTTGATGGAAGCGGTTTTAGCACCACTTCAAATGCCCACGCTTTTATTTCTGCCAGCAGTTATTTTATGTTTGACGGGATTTCCGGTAAGCTTTATTACCCATGGTATTCGGATAAAAAAGGAATTTTTACCATGAGCAAAAACCCTTCCGGTGTGGCTCAGGTTTTTGAACTCTACAAAAGTTTCGATTCAAGCAAAATGGTTTACTCGCCGCTGATAATTAAAGATGCGAATATAAAAAAATACATGCCGGTTATTGACGAACCTTACAACTATTTTGAATTCGACACCCCCAATTATGTCGGGGATATGACCGGAATCATTGGCGGGTATGATACCCTGAGCAGTAAAGTTGTATATCCGGAAACTGCTAAAAAGGCAGGAGTATCGGGCAGGGTTAGGCTGTGGGCATATATCGATGAGATGGGCAAAGTCGTCGGCACCCGGCTTATCAGCAGCATTGGAGCAGGCTGCGATGAAGCCGCGGTAAAAGCCATCAGGCAGGTAAGGTATCACGTCCCCGCGAATGCGCAAAAACGGAAATCATGGGAATCAATTGATTTTGAACTTGAACGCAAAACAAAGCAGTATGACCTGCAATGCACAAAGTTCGGGACTGAACACACCGCTAAAAGTCGTGGCTATGTGCTGACCTGTATAATTAAAAACACCGGAAAAGCAGAACTCCCGGCAAAAAAATTCTTGGTTACCAGCTACATCGACGGGTACGGGGTGGATATGAAATATTTAAAAGGGCCGATGAGGCCGGGTGGGGAATTAAAATTCAATAGCAAGTGGCAGCCTGTTTTAGGAGAGCACGAGTTTATTATCTATGTTGACCCGCACGGTTTTCTGAAAGAAGCAAACACGGAGAATAACGTTCTGAAAGGAAAATTCACCATAAAGTAACTCGAAGCGGAGCTTCGTCTTTACTTGGTGAAATTTACCGGTATGAACAAAAACAGCATATACAATCACTACGATAAAAATAATTCTCGGCGTTATTTCACGGCAGTAAATCTAATTATCATAATGCAGCATACAGACGATACGGCAGAATTTTATGGAAGATAAAAAAATCTTCGATTTTACGGTTATCTATAATAACCATAAAGTCCGGCTGTATCAATATGTCCTCAAAATCACCAGGTCGAGGATGGCGGCGGAGGACATCGTCCATAACGTTTTTGTAAAGTTTTACGACAACATGGCAACAGTAGCCGGAACAGAGCAAACAGAGCGCTGGCTCTTCAGCGTAGCACGCAACGAAGCGATGGGTTATTTCCGCTCACAGAAAATTAGAAGCGCGGAAGATATTGAATTGAATACCGGCTTACACGGTGATGAAACACCCGAGGGTGAATATGAAAAATCTGAAATCCGCGGGCTGATGGAACTGGAATTGAACGGGATGCCAACCGAGCAAAGCGAAGTTTTCCGGTTGAAGGAAATCTCGGGGATGAGTTACCACGAGATTGCGGCCGTGCTGAAAATAACAGAAGACCTGGTGCGCAGCCGCTTGTATAAAGCCCGGCAAAAATTAAAAACAGCAATAATGAACCTAATAAGTTGAGGATTGAAGTGCATTGCAATGATTTTGAAATTTTAATGAACGAATACAATGACGGAGAACTGCAAAAGGAAAAGGAACCGTTATTGTTTGCACACCTTGCTCAGTGTGAACGGTGCAGGGAGGATTTTAAGCTCTATTCCAACATGCAGTTTAAATACCGTGAAAAATTTGATGAATACCCGGACACTCTGGACAGCCGGATTATGGCAACCCTGAAAAACAGGCAGCCTGTACCGGATAAGACGCTTTTCCAAAAACAAGTGCCGGTTTATTATCTGCAAGCGGCTGTTGTTGCCGTTTTAGCGCTGGTGGTATATGTTGTTTTCCAGATGCGCGAATTTGACTATAGAATCGAAAACCAAAAATCGCAGTACATGCAAATTTTCGAAGCGGTCAGGTATCAGGAGCAGCAAATGAACCGCCTGATGGATGATGCCCCCTCGGCAAAAGTCCGCGCGGTTATTGATAATACTGAAATACAAAAAAAGCAAATGTAGGAGAATACTATGAAAAAATTCCTGTTACCCGTAACCATAATCCTCATCTCGGTATTAGGTTTTATTTCGTGCAAGCGAAGCGACCCTAAAATTTTCACTCCAAATAACCCGTTTGCAAACCAGAAACTAAGACCGGATCGAAGGGAGCATTTGGTTTCGCCAGATGGAAAGTCCTACACAAAGTATGTTGATGGTAAACCAGTTCCAGCCAGATTCACCAAGGCCCAGGCCAGGGAAACATGGGCAAAGTTTTGGAACACGAAGATTATTGCAAGAATGGATACTGCCTACTTAAAACATGAGATAGATTCGCTCTATACTGCTGATACACTGCTAAAATATTTCGGGCCCGGGGTACACTCATTTTTCTTGAAGGTTTTTGTTACACAACAACAATACATAATGTACAGCTATAGACCGTATCCGCAATTAGACCCCGAGGAACTTGTTTATAATATCAAGTTTGATTTGTATAACTCCATGCTGCATGTGGCCCTGCATGGTCTGACTGGTATATTTTCCGGAAAACCGTGAAAGAGTCCGCGGGAACTTTTGTGCTGAAGGATAATGACTGCACCGGCTCGCAGATATTCGAAATTATCAAGGGTGTTGATAAGAACAGAAAAATAACACATCCAACCACGATACGGGATGCAGAGATGATGCAGTACATGCCGGATATTGATGAATCGTTTTATGACAACAACAGGCTATGGCCATACTGCGAGGCCACCGGCATTATTGGCGGCTACGAGGCTTTACAAAGCAAGCTTTCCTATCCCGAAGAAGCTAAGAAGAAAGGTGTTACCGGCAATGTATTACTCATGGTCTGGCTGGATGAAGGCGGCGCTGTCCGAGGCACACAATTGTTAAAAAGCCTTGGCTATGGCTGCGATGAAGCGGCAGTTAAAGCCGTCAGGCAGGTTAAGTTTTATAAGCATCCGCAGGGCAAAAAAAACTTCTGGATTGTTCCGGTTGAATTTGCTTTTCAGCCTGAAAAGAGCAAATGTGACCTGACCTGTTCCGAGTTCGCATTCCAGCCGGATATGGATTACAGGAACAATAATATAACATACGTTATCAAGAATATTGGGAAAGCAGAAGTGCCGACCAGGGAGTATAACATCGTGTTATATATTGACGGGGTAATGGCAAGCGCGACCGATTACAACCCGCAATATAAGCCGGGAAAAGAAGGCAAGTTTTACGTCAAATCCACCCCGGGCGAAGGAGAGCACGAATATACGCTGTACATCGACCCGGAAAATGTGCTGAAAGAAGAAAACCGTGCTAACAATATTATCAAGGGTAAGTTTTACGGCAAGAGTATAGACAAGAGAAATTTTATCCAAAAGTTTTTTTCAAAGTATTAACAAAGCTTTCACCCGCTTGGAGAAAAGATGTGTTTTGTTGAGCGGGAAACGTGTTGTCCCAGAGGTTCGTCTTGGCGAATCAACTTAAGTCTCACAACAAGCGGGTCATTGATTCATCAAGAAGATGGTCTTAATGGTAAAATTTACAGGTTAAAAGGTAAGTGTTGTTGGAAGAAACCGAAGAGCCGAAAATTTTCTATGGCGCAACCCGCCCCGAAGAGCGGGTCTGGCATGGAGAAAGCCCCTGAATCGGGGCTCAAAATCAAATTCATTGAGGTCCTTAGTAGCAGCAGTCTCACAACAAGGCGGGGCATTGATT
>JACPGF010000352.1:11230-12874 GCA_016182615.1 Ignavibacteriales bacterium | reverse complement strand
TAAGTTTTGCAAATTTGAGCATCAGCTGTTTAACATTGTTACCTTCAAAAACCACTGTTACCCGCTGATTATCTCCGGCACCCACAACCTGAGCAATTTTACCCAAGCCGAACTTTTCATGCATAACACGGGTTCCAACCTTTAAGTTAATAGTATTTTGGCTAAAATCCACATAATCGACATTCTCAAAATACTCGTAGTACATTTCCCGTTTTGATTTGCGGTTAGACCTGCGGCCTGCAGCCCCGTCTTCTTCCTCTATCCACTTGGAATCAATCTCATCAATAAACCGTGAACGGCTCTGATATGCAACCTCACCAAAACGGTACCGTGAACGGGCATGCGAAAGGAAAACTCTCTTTTCGGCACGGGTAAGGGCTACATAAAACAAACGGCGTTCCTCTTCTACCGAAGCTTCGGCAGAAAAGCGGTTTGCCAATGGAAAAATTTCTTCTTCAAGACCGGTAACAAACACAACGGGGAATTCAAGCCCCTTTGAGCTGTGCACCGTCATCAAAGTTACAACATTTTTCTCGTCACCTGCAAGGTCAAAATCCGTCACAAGGGAAACTTCCTGCAAGTAATCATCAAGGGTGGCCTCCGGTTTAGCCGCATTATACTCCATGATAGAAGCCATTAATTGGTCGATGTTGTCCGCGCGCTCCATTGCTTCCAGATTTTTCTCTTCCCTGAAGTACGGGAGAACCTGTAATTCGTCAATAAGCGACTTTGCAAGCTCACTGATTGATAATTTCGGTTTAAGATGTATATACTTATCTAACAGTACTTTAAAATTCTTTACGTTTTTCTGAATCCGTTCTTTAATGTCGATGACTTCAAAAACACGGGACATGGTTTCGAACAACGTAATATTGTGTTTTCTCGCGAAGCCGATCATGCGGGTAATGGTAGTCATACCTATGCCCCGCTGCGGAAAGTTCATTACACGGAGAAGGCTTTCTTCATCTTTTTGATTTGCCAGCACTTTAAGGTAAGCAACAATATCTTTTACTTCTTTCCGTTTGTAGAACTCGATACCGCCGATAATAACATACGGCAGATGCTCGCGAGTAAAAACATCTTCCATCGCGCGTGACTGTGCATTGGTGCGGTAAAAAACAGCGAAATCCTTCATACTGCTTTTTTTCTCGTGAATCTCTTCTTTAATGATGCGTGCTACCTGATACGCTTCATCCTCTTCGTTTTCAGTCCACAGCGTTTTGGGTATCTGGTTCTTGTTGTTCTTAATAATAGAGTCAGCCGCGCCAAGTATGGATTTTGTCGAACGATAGTTTCTTTCCAAACGGAAAGTTTTACACTTTGCAAAATCCTGGTTGAAGTTAAGCATATTCTTTACTTCAGCGCCGCGCCAGCTATAGATACTTTGAGCATCATCGCCCACAACGCATATTTTACCATCTTTGGGGCTGAGCTGTTTCAGCAGTTCATACTGCACAACATTGGTGTCCTGAAACTCATCAACAAGTATATATTCAAATTTTTTCTTGTATTTCTGCAGTGCTTTCTTGTTTTTTTCGAACAATTCAAGCGGTTTTAACAACAAGTCTTCAAAATCCATCGCGTTGTTAACGGTTAACTGCGACTGGTATTTTTCATAGATCATTGCTATTTTTTCTTCGATAG
>JACPGF010000352.1:0-11157 GCA_016182615.1 Ignavibacteriales bacterium | reverse complement strand
GTTGCTTTGTATTCAGCCGGAAAAACCATCAGGTTTTTAAGATAGCTGATACGGTGCCGTACCTGCGATGCATTCACGGTATCCGTGGGTATATTCAGTTCATTGATGATATTAGATACCAATGAAAGTGAATCTTCCGTGTCGTAGATAGAAAAATTCCGTGTATAATTCAGCGCTTCGGCTTCAACACGCAAAATTTTAGCAAAAATAGAATGGAACGTACCCATCCACAAATAATCTGCCTTGCTGCCGATGAGCTCGCGGATGCGCGATTTCATCTCCTTCGCGGCCTTATTCGTGAACGTTAATGCCAATACTGTCTGCGGATCGTATCCTTGAGAAATGAGATATGCAATTTTTTGAGTTAACACGCGTGTTTTACCGGAACCTGCCCCGGCAACAACGATATGTGGCCCCTCATTATATTGTACGGCTTGTTTCTGCTCTGGATTTAAAGATTTAAGGTCAACCATAGTAAAAAAGTTTAAAATTGAAGCCCGAATTTACGGAAAATGTTTGTTTTCTGAAAGATAAATCACCACGCGGCGGAGTATTTCCACCCATACGTGATATGGTTGGCATTTGCAGCTCTATTAAGCTTTATTGACTTTCTTTCAATTATTCATTATTATGAAAACAAATGTCAGCGGATTCTCTTTTTAGTTATACCGGAACCCCAAATACTCTTACAATTGCAATAATCGTTTACAGGTGAAAGCACAATGCTCATGAAAAAGGCATTTTAGTAGAATATTAGTAAAATGAAAAATATTCTTCTTTTTTTTCTCGTAGTTTTATCCACACCGCTATCTTCACAGCAGGTTGAGATATTGTTAAGCACAGATAAAAACACCTATTTGAAATATGAGTCTATCTATTTTTTAACAACTATAAAGAATCAGACTTCATCTCCGATTGATTTATCTTATATTCTATTCGATGGTAATTATCGATTAGTCAAAAACAACATCGATACTTTAGAACTTACATCATTTTTTAGTGGGGGGAAAGTTAAGGAAATTAAAATTGGGGAGGAATTCACAAGTTGCAGGGGTTTACTGTTCAAATACGGCAATGAGAATTGTTCTGAAATTAACTACTGCGAAACAGGAGCATTATCTCCCGGTAAATACAAATTCTATATAACAGGTCAACTTACTGACAATTCTACTGCTGAAAGCTCAAGACCAAAACAGACAAATTTCAATTCGAATACTGTTGATTTCGAAATAATTGAGCCAACGGAAAGTATAGATTTGAAAGCATTACAAGAATTGAAAAGGATATATTTGAATCATAGTAGTTTCTGGATAGACCGTAATAAATTTGAGAATAACCTCAAGGAACTTGTACAGTTTATACGGGATTATCCAACAAGTAATTATCAAATTCTTGGCTATGGCAATCTCTTAATTTATTCTGGTAGGGACGGATATTATCATTTCACGAATGAGGCTATAGAAATGATAGAAAAATTTCCCGCTTCATATTATATGTTTGATATGATTTATAGGTGGCTTCCTGATGCTTCACCCGAAAAAAGAGAATTGTATCTCAATCACTTATTAAAAACAAGTGTGGGTAAGCATGAAGTTAATAGGTTGAAAGAGTTTTTTGAAGACCCAAAACAATAATGCATGCTGTCAACACTTTTTGAGAATAGGTAACGGGAAAATACGATGGAACATTGGCATCTTGTGTTTGGGAATGAAGAAAGTGTTTCGGAGTATTGTATTTACAAAGAACAAATTATCGGAATGAGGGTTGGACTTGTCCTTAAAAACTGCCCCATTGGCAAATGCTATTTAACTACTTTTTAAGGAAAATGCAATAAGCTGAATAAGTTTTATTTAACCGTCACATTAATACTCCTTCACATGCAACTCTCCTCTCAAGATATAGTTGTAAAACTTGAAAGCATTAAACCGGTTTATCTGAAGGGAGAAGTTATAGTGGGTATCCAAACTTTAACTAGTAATAGCGGACCGGCCACAAACAAATGATTTATAACGCACATTTTAAATGAGATGAATATGAAAACTTTATTATCACTACTCATAACAGTCCTTGCACTTACTGCTGCAGCTCAGAATCTGCAGGTAAAAATACAACTTGAAAAAAAAGAATATTATCAAGGTGACTATGTTGAATTATTGTTTGAGCTTAAAAATTCAGGATCAGATATTCTTATTGATGGCTTGTTTATTGATAATATTACGAGTCAGATTGCAATAACAATTACCGATGAACATGGTAAAATTGTCGCAAAGTCTCATGAGTTCCCAAGGGGCTTGGGTTTTTTGTTTCCAAGAAAACTCAAAAAGGGATGTTCTTTTTTTGAAATGATTTCACTAAGCGGTTATTTTGGTAATGAAAATGCCGAAGAGGGCGTGGGTATTTCTGGTGAATGCTATTACTTCAAACCGGGAAGATATCAAGTAAATGTTTGTTATACTTTCGAAAAATACCAGGAACACAACGAAAACGGTGGCCAAATGTGGAGTGTTGTGGAAAATTCAGCGAAGCCTATTTTGTCAAATACCTTGGTATTTACTGTTGTAAAACCGAAGACGGTAAACGACCAGTACATATATAACACATTAAAACAAATTCAAAGAGATATTGCAAAAGGAACTGAATCGAATTCGAGAAATCACCGCAAAAACAGTATCAATCAGTTCAAAGAATTGATCCGTAAATACCCTAGAAGTATTTATCTGGATGTTCTCTATATGAACTTGATAATGTCATACTATTTCACAAAACAACATAGCGAACTTTTAAACCTAACAGCCAAGGTAATGGAAAAATTTCCAGACCGGTGGATGATCTATGGCCCACTTAATATATTAAGGAGCATCAGCCAGACTGATAAATCATACATTTCTGCCTTTGAGCAGTTAGTGGTGAAAAATCAGAATAAAGGTGGTTTCGCTATCTGGAACAAGGTGTATAATGTCAATAAAACATCATCAAAAAGTCACTGAGGACTATAAATGAAACCATTTTTTATAATGCTATTTCTATTTCTTGCAGATCCTATGTATTCCCGAGCTCCAATAATTGGAAAATATGATAATGCGGGAAATATTGCAAAGCAATTCAATCCTGGCTCTTTTAACAATCTAATTGAGCAATACCTCAATTCGGCGTTTTCCTAAAATGAGGTATATTACGAGGCAGGGGTAGGTAAATACAAATCTGAGGATATATTTTTTAACCGGTTGCAGTTTCCTGTTAACAATGTGCACGTTAGTAATGATACAGCGGTTGTTTCTTGTAATCTATTATTTCAGATTATTTTCAGCTATTACCAGAAAAGAATCAAAAAAAGCTGCACAGCCAGTAAGCAATGAAATTGAGATATTTCAGGTAACCAGAAAATGCAAGAGTCGTTGGAATGCAACAAATCTGCGGAAACAGTTCCCAAATTTACGTTTTTACCAGTACTGAAATGAACGGTTTTAATCTCTGTTGGTATATTTACCGCTGCTCGCCGCGAATTTAATAACTTTTACACTGCTTCCCGTAGGCTTACGGCGGGGAGTTTTATTGAAAACTAATTAAACTGAAATATCCCACATAGAGACACATCAATAAAAAGATGATATTTCCGAATGGTTCAACATGTATTTGAGGGTATAAATGCTAAACTCAGTACTGCTTAAAAGGCGAGTTTTTTAGTATTCCTGCTTTCATTCCTTTAACTATAGCTACCCAGTCACTTTTAGTCATTACAAATAAAAACGGAGCCTCAAGCGGTAGATTACCATAAGCAATCACTTTCCCGAAACGGTTATCCCATAGTGCATATTTAAGATTAACCTGCAAAGATGAAGACTTTCCACCGGAATATGTACCCGCGGAATATTTGCCGCCTGAAAAACCACCACCTGTCCATATTCCCGTCGAACGTTCGTCTCTTCCAACTACTATTTTTTGGAGAAAAAGGAAAAAATCGGCGGCAGCCGGTACATCCTTAATTAATTCGCCTTCAGGTGGTAAATCCACTGCAAGTGAGATTTTCTCGTTAATGGGTAAAACACGGTTTGTCAGTTTTAGTGTTGAATCAGCCTGTAATAACTGAACTTTTTTAAACATTGGGTCGGAAGAAAATAACTTAACGGTGACCGAGTCAAAAAATTTCATAAACACAACCTCAGGTACACCGGCTTATTGCAATGCTGCCGCCCCTGATTACCTTATCCTTGTAGTCATCCATTATTTTTATTTCTGAAGAGCATCCGGCAAATATATACATCGCGATCAAAGCTAATACAGCAATTTTGTTTTTCACAAGTAACTCCGACAATTGTAATAAACTATCCCAAAAAATTTTATTTACACGGACAAAATATGCATTTTGCTTTTAAAATCTTAATTTCCTGAGACAGAACCTTCGGTGTTTAATTGTATTCAGGATAATAATTCCAAATAAAAAAAATTTTATGTCCCGACTGAGTGTAGTATATTTCTAAAATGAAATTAAACAAAAAAGATAATGCTGAAGGCTGAGAATATTGCAAAACGTTACGGCACTAAAAAGGCCGTTAACGGAGTGAGTTTTTCACTTTCGGCCGGAAAAATTACCGGGTTGCTGGGCCATAACGGAGCCGGGAAAACCACAACAATACGTCTGCTGTTAGGACTTATTGCACCTGACTCGGGCAGTGTAGTATATTCTGCCGGGACTCATCCCGTTTGGGGCTATGTTCCGGAAGAAAAGGGTTTGTATAAAAATGCAAGTGCAATTGAAAACATCATCTATCTTGCTTCGATGAAGGGTATCCCGAAAAAAACTGCCGTGCAAAGAACAGCCGAACTGCTGAATACCCTTAAATTGCAGGATTTTACCGGACAGAAAGTTTCGGCACTTTCCAAAGGTTTCCAACAAATTACCCAAATTATCGCTGCGCTCATCCACAATCCTGATGTACTACTTTTTGATGAACCCTATGGTGGTTTGGATCCCTCGATGCAGGAAGCATTCACCACTTTACTGAAAGAGCAATGTGCAAACGGAAAAGCCGTGCTAATTTCTACACATCTGCTTGAAAAAGCTGAGGTCGTTTGTGATAGTATTTTGCTCATGAAACACGGCTCACTCGTCTATAATGGGTCCATTACCGGAATTTTTCAGGATTCGCCTGCTTTTAATCTACAGTATTTTTCAGCCGGAAGCTCAAATGAAATTCCGGTTTCTGCCGTGTTTGCAGATGTTACAGCGTTGAACCGGTTTTTTGCTGCCAACCCAACTATACAAGTTCATAAGATTACTCATTCTACAGGCCAGTTTAAAGACAGGTTAAAATTATTGCTTGAGGGGAATGCGGAGGAGCAAGAGAATGCATAAAATCATTAATATTGCTCTCTGGGAGGTAAAACAGGCACTGCGGAATAGGGTGTTCCTTATTAGCATGTTTATCATCCCGCTTGTTTTCAGATTGTTTCTTTTACCCTCGGTTGAAGCTGAAAACAACAGCTTGAACGGAACGGTCTTTATTGCAGTGCTCGATCAGAATGGCATTATTGGAACAGTAACACCGCCTTCGCCTGAGGCAACAGATCCCGTTAGAAGCCCGCTCTATTTTTTGAACATATACAAAAAAACAATTCCATTTAAGGAAAATATCGAAGCAGGGCTGGCACAATTACGCGCGAATGAGCAGCTGCATGGCCTTTTGATAATGAGTAAAGAGCATGGAACCGAACTTGTCCTTTCAGACCGTATCGCCGGGAAAGCTGTTGAGATAAAAGCCTCGGTGATGCAGGCACTGACTGCCCACCTCAATCCCGGGCTGGATGAAATACTGACACCCCTGAGAAATAGCGAAACACGAATTCTCTCAGGCGGCCGTCTTTTCATGGAGCAGTATTTTGCGAATAGCTTGTTAATGGGAATGATGCTTATACTGTTGTTCTTTGCAGTAACATCAATGGCTGGTAACTGGTTTATCAGGGGTTTTGCCGAAGAAAAAGGGAACCGGCTTATTGAGGTGCTGCTCTGTTCAGTTTCGCTCCGTGTTCTCCTTTCGGGCAAGTTTCTTGGGCTCATCATGGTCAGTTTGCTGCAAAACAGTGTTATCATTCTCTTACTATTGTTCCTTCCCGGCAGTAATGCATCAGTCTTAGGCAATATAGCTCAGCCGGGCTTTACTCTGTTATTCTTTATGCTCGGCTTGTTACAGTTCCTTTTAGTTTACTTGTTTATAGGGCTCAAATCCAAAACAGACCTTGGCGGGCAGTCTTTGGGCATCGTTTTAGGTTTTTTTGCATTGCTTCCTCTTCCACTTTATCTATCAGGGCTTACATTTACCGGCGGGATGGTTTTAATTGTTTTACAGTGTATCCCGCTTGTCGGTCCGGTATTTACCCTCAGCGCGATGCAAAATCCGGGTACTGATGCAGGTAACGCGATTGCTTTTTGCGTATTACACTGTATTTACATTCTTAAAATGTTTTATTTCTTCAGCCGCCAGCCCTTTGCATTGGGGAGTAAACAGAGCGATGACTGATAACATGGCAGCATTTATCCTGCCGGTATTCGGCTTTTTGCAGGCATCCAATGCACCGCTGACCCATTTTTTACAGTCAGGCGATTTAGATAATTTTGCATCGGTTATGACGGAGAATATCGCTGATGTATTACAATCCGCCGGATTCCATACTATCTATTCGGTTAAAACGGCAAAGGATATATTGCAGCATGAGTTATTTCAACAGGTTGAAGAACCCGGAATAGTGAGTGATAGTGAGCAGTCGCAGTATTACGCGGTTTTGCAATCCGAGAGCAAGCGGTATGAGAAAATACTATTGATAAATGATAATACAATCGGCCTGACCCCAAACTTAGTAAAAAGGGTTATTAACAATCTTGGTGTTGAGGAGGATGTAACGACAATAATATTGGACCGGGGCAATGCATGCTCAGGTATGGCATTTAAATCCTACAGCCAGTCTTTTTATTTTTCCTGTTTACATCAGGATAATCTCGAGAATTTTTTCAAATCGTGCGATGAGGACAGGTTTTGGACAAATACGAACAGCGTTGTAAGCATAAAAACCATCGAAGATTTTAAGCTTCTCTATTCGGTACTCTCTGAAAAAAATAGTGTTGAACTGTGTAAAAAAGAGTATTATGACAGGTTCACAGAAATATTTATCGAATATAAGGATTTACTGAAATGAGCCGGATTGGCATCATGGGCGGCAGTTTTGACCCGGTGCATGTCGGTCATTTGATTACGGCATCGCTTGTTTATGAGTTGCGCGGTCTTGAAAAAATTATTTTTATCCCGTGCAGGCAGTCCCCGCATAAACTCGAAGAAGCGCCGACTGACAGCATTCACCGCATGGAAATGGTAAAACTTGCAATAGAGGGGGACAGCCGTTTTAGTGTTTCGGATTTTGAGATAAACGGGCAGCAGATTTCATATACCATTGACACGGTTAAGCATTTCAAACAGCGGTACGATCAACTTGATTTAATTATTGGATACGATAATCTTCTGGTATTTGATAAATGGAAAGACCCGGGCGAATTAATGCGGCTGGTTAATGTTGTCGCGCTCAGGAGAAAAACAGATAACTTATCAATTCCAACCCATAAATATTTTTCAATGGCAACTATTGTCGAATCACCTTTTATTGATGTCAGTTCTTCAAATATCAGGGAAAGAATTCGTGAGGGGTTAAGCATTCGCTACATGGTTCCCGAAAAAACAATTGAATACATAAAACGCAATAGCCTTTACGGTACAAAGGAATAACAGTGCTGGTTACTGAAATTATCGAGCAAATAAAAGACAACAGAAAAATCCTTTCACGATTGCTGACGGCAATTGAATCTGAATCACCGAGAAGTGAGGAAGTGCTGCGGGAGCTTTACAATCATTGCGGCAATGCCTACCGTATCGGTATTACCGGTCCGCCCGGAGCCGGTAAAAGCACGATTACAAACCAAATTACCAAACATTTCCGCAAAGAAGGCAAAAAAGTTGCCATCATAGCCGTTGACCCGACGAGCCCATTCACCGGTGGAGCGTTACTCGGTGACCGTGTGCGGATGAGTGAAATAGGCATGGATGAAGGCGTTTTTATCCGCAGCATGGCAACACGTGGCAGCCTTGGCGGATTAGCCGGAAAAGCGCGCGATCTTGCAGATGTGTTTGATGCAGCCGGGTTCGACATTATTCTATTCGAGACCGTGGGTGTCGGGCAATCCGAACTTGACATTGTTGAGGCTGCTGATACCGTAATGGTGGTTTTGGTGCCGGAGTCCGGTGATGCAATACAGGCAATGAAAGCAGGATTGATGGAAATTGCCGATTTTTTTGTGCTGAATAAAAGTGACCGGCCGGGTTCTGAACAGGCTGTTACCGCAATTAAAACCATATTGTATATGCGTGACCATGATGAAAACTCATGGCTGCCTGATATTCTGAAAACAGTAGCCTCTGAAAACAAGGGCATAACAGAGGTAATCGCGGAAATCGGGAAGCATAAATCCTACCTTGAGCAGAAAGGCAAACTGCTCAACAAAAGGTCCGAGCGGTTCAGGCTGCGTATTAAGGAAATTGTAGAAGAAAAATTAATCCGTGAACTTTGGCATTTATACCCGACGGAACAAATTGGTGAATCGGAAACCGGTGGAGAGGGCAAAAAAGTCTCACCGTATATTTATGCCGAAAGAATCATTCAATCATATAAAAACAAAACGTTACAAGGAGAGGGCAATGGACAGTCAACTTGATCAGTTTACACTGAGTTTTACCGAAGAACAGGAATTCCTCAGGGAAACAATACGGAAATTTGCACAGGAAAAGATAAAGCCATTCGTGCTGCAATGGGATGAGGCTGAATTTTTTCCGAAGGACTTGTTCCGGGAACTGGGTGATTTAGGTGTGATGGGGATTTTAGTACCCGAACAATATGGCGGCAGCGGGCTTCAGTACAAAGAGTTTGTAATAATCATAGAGGAATTGGCAAAAGTTGACCCCGCGATTGCCTTGAGTGTCGCAGCCCATAACGGCCTGTGCACAAATCATATACTGCGCTTTGGCAAGGATGAACAGAAAAACAAATACCTCCCACTGCTTACTTCCGGGAAGTCCATCGGTGCATGGGGCCTGACTGAGAATGTTTCAGGCAGCGATGCCGCCGGATTAAAAACCACTGCGGTTAAAACCGATGGCGGCTACATCCTTAACGGCAACAAAACCTTTACAACACATGGCAGCGTTTGTGATTTTGCCGTGTTTATGGCAATCACCAACCCCGAAAAAGGAAAGAAGGGCATAAGCGCCTTTATCGTTGATAAAAAGCAGAAAGGGTTTATCCCAATCAGGAATGAGAAAAAACTTGGTATGCGTGCCAGTGAAACCACACAGATTCAGTTCGAGGACTGCTTTGTTCCTGACTCTGCACTGCTTGGCAATGAAGGAGAAGGATTCGTGCAGGCAATGAAGATACTCGAAGGCGGCAGGATAACTATCGCGGCGCTTAGTTGCGGCCTTACCGCGGGAGCATTAGGGTATGCCACCGGTTATGCAAAAGAGCGGAAGCAGTTCGGGAAAACTCTGGCTGAATTTCAATCGATACAATTTAAACTTGCCGATATGGCAACCCAACTTGAAGTTTCAAGACTGCTGACTTACAAAGCTGCTTACCTGAAAGATTTGCACAAAAGTATAATTGCCGAAGCAGCTCAAGCTAAATTGCTCTCAAGCGAAACAGCAGAAAAAGCCGCTTCTGAAGCTTTACAAATATTTGGCGGATACGGATATACCAAAGATTACCCGGTTGAAAAGTTATACCGTGATGTAAAACTCTTAACCATCGGTGAAGGTACTTCGGAAATCCAAAGGCTTGTGATAGCAAAGGAACTTCTTAGCTAATATTTAATAACTTATTGAAAGATAAGAAGATATGCCTGTTATTGAAACAAAGGTTTTTAAAAATGAAACTTTCCTGAAAAGGGAAGATTATCATAAAAACCTCTACTGGAAAACTGAGGGTATCAAATCGAAGATGGCATTAGGCGGCGGAGCAAAAGCAATCGAAAAGCATAAGGCGAAAGGCAAACTGACTGCCCGTGAGCGTGTTGATATGCTCCTGGATGAGGGAGCACGGTTTTTCGAGTTCGGGGCATTAGCCGGATATGAAATGTATACGGAGCACGGTGGTGCTCCCGGAGCAGGAGTTGTAACTGGAATTGGCAAAGTTTCGGGTAAAGACTGCCTTATTGTTGCCAACGATGCCACAGTTAAAGCGGGAGCATGGTTCCCGATTACCTGTAAAAAGAACCTGAGAGCCCAGGAAATCTGTATGGAAAACTATTTGCCGATAATTTACCTTGTGGATAGTGCCGGAGTATATCTCCCCATGCAGGATGAAATTTTTCCGGACAAAGAGCACTTTGGCCGTATTTTCAGGAACAATGCACAAATATCGGCGATGGGAATACCGCAAATCTCTGCAATTATGGGACCTTGCGTTGCGGGTGGGGCATATCTGCCAATCATGAGTGACGAGGCACTGATAGTTGAAGGAGAAGGCTCCGTATTTCTGGCTGGGGCACATCTCGTAAAAGCCGCTATTGGTGAAGTTATCAGTAATGAAAAACTCGGTGGTGCGAGAGTACAGTCGAATCTTTCCGGTGTAACCGACTATATAATGAAGGATGATGCGGAATGTATCGCTACAATCCGTTCATTGGTCGATAAAATAAACCTTAAAAAGGGCAACTTTTTTGGAAGGAAAACCCCTGCTGAACCGGTCTATCCGATTGATGAACTTTATGGAGTTTTGCCCGATGATACCAATAAAGCGTATGACATGCGGGAGGTTATTGCCCGGATAGCCGATAATTCCGAAGTGGAAGAGTATAAATCCGGTTACGGAAAAAGTATTATTACTGCCTGGGCGCGGATTGACGGCTGGGCTGTTGGTATTGTTGCCAATCAGCGTGAAATTATAAAATCGGAAAAAGGTGAAATGCAGGTTGGAGGAGTAATCTACTCGGATAGCGCGGATAAAGCAGCCCGTTTTATCATGAATTGTAATCAGAGGAATGTCCCAATACTTTTTTTACAGGATGTAACGGGTTTTATGGTTGGGAGCAGGGCGGAGCACGGTGGTATTATTAAAGACGGCGCT
>JACPGF010000351.1:6918-11991 GCA_016182615.1 Ignavibacteriales bacterium | reverse complement strand
ATATCATTAAACATTTGAGTACCACCGGAACTCTGACCGGACACCATAAATTTGGAAGCAATAGCTAATTGATCACATTTTTAATCTTCCAAAAAACTCCACTAAAAAATCATGTGAACCCAAAACCCATGTAAGGTCTATCGCAAACTTCACAAACCTCCGGTTTCAAATTCCAACAGAATTCCGCACAAAATTAATTTAACTGTTAAAATATTTTACAGCTCCCAAATGGTTTAATGGAAACAGGTTAGCAATTAACTATTAAATAATTTAACAGTTCGTAAAAAGCAGTTTGTTTCAATACCGCATTTCATCACTAAAAACTCGATATTTTTCTGGTCTGGTTATTGCACTGATTGGAGCAGAAAGTTACAAAAATAAAGGAAACCGGAAATGCAAAGAAGAGTATTACTTGTTGATGATGAGTCGGCTTTAAGAAGATCACTTTCTCTGGGCCTCAATCAATTTGGTTACGATGTCGAACCGTGCGAAAATGGCATAACAGCGTTGAATAAACTGGAATTATACCAGAAAAACCATGTTGATATTGATGTGGTTGTGCTTGATATTGAACTTCCGGACATTAACGGCAAAAAATTGGGAAGGATTATCCGGAACAAATATCCCGGAAGCAGTATGCTCTACATTACCGGCTACGCGGATAAACTGGATTTAGCAGAAATTGAAGATTTGCAAATTGACGGGTTACTCGAAAAGCCTTTCTCCGTTGATGATTTCGCCGGTAAGATTCAGGGAATACTCGACCGGAAATCTGAAACCCAAATGCAGCAAATAAAAGCAGAAGATGATGCAAAGGCGGTGTCTGCCTATGCCCTCATTAAAGTTCGGGATGATGCTGATTTCTTCTCGTTGTATAAAAAACTGTACTTCATGGAGAATCTCCTTTATTGTGATGCTGTCTACAGAAATACAAGAAGCTGTATTTCTCCCCGTGGGTGTGCCGGTGCTGAGTGAAAACATCAGGGAAATAATTAATGCCGCTGGTATTATGATGTTTGAAGATATGCCCGGTATGAATAAAATGAGGGACAATAAAAAATCGGTGTGCTCTTATATAATCCTTGATGTTGACCGCGAAAAACTGGATGATATTTATCCCGTTTTGCGCCTAACGGAAAATGTACTGTACTGCGACTATATTGCGGGCCAGAATAAACTTTTGCTTATGGTTTACGGTACGCAATTCAGTGAAATTGACAAACTTATCGAGAAAAACATAAACGGATTAGACGGCGTATTAAAAGTTAAAGAATATCCGATTATTAATATTTTTGAAATGTAAAGCTGCGTTAATGTAAAATGTAAAATGTAGAATGTAAAATGTAGAACCTACCCGACTGCATCGTTCAGACGGGTGTGGAATAGGTGTTTCTGATAATTAAACTAAGGTTGTCATGGCTGGAGATGCTGAGCTAATTGAAGAGCAAAAGGAAATTCATAGTTTTAAATTAGACCTGATTAATAAACGCCGGCAGAGTGGTTCGCTGATAACATTGTTACAGTCGGCACAGGATTCGTATGGCTATATCCCCGAAAAAGTAATCTACTACATCAGTGAATTGGTGGCAATACCAGCGGCTGAGATATATGGCGTGATAACTTTTTATTCTCAATTCCGCCTTAAACCAATGGGGGAAAATATTATTAAAATCTGTGAAGGTACTGCTTGCTATGTAAACGGGGCAAAAACTGTATTATCGGTATTGCAGGATGAATTGGGAATATCAGTCGGTGAAACAACAGATGATGGCCTATTCACATTGCAATCGGTGGCCTGCCTCGGGTGCTGCTCGCTTGCTCCTGTGATTATGATAAATAATGACACGCACGGCAATCTTGTTACTGAAAAAATCCGGGCGATATTAAAGGAATACAAAGTATTACATAAAGCAGGGAGCAGCAATTGAAAAAAATCAGTGTGGGTCTTGGCACGTGCGGTTTCTCTGCCGGTGGTGGGCAGGTGTTTAATGCAATAAAAGAATTAATTGATAACAATAATATTGATGCTGAGGTTAAAGAAACCGGATGCAATGGCATGTGTTACAAGGAAACCTTAGTCGAAATTAAAGATGAGCAGGACACTTATCTCTATGCAAAAGTTTCGGTAGATAAAGCAGGGAAAATTGTTAACGAACATGTGTTAAACGACCGCCCCATCCATGATTGGATAATCAAAAGCAAAGATATAAGTACCGAAGATTCCTTCCTAAAAAAACAAACCAGAATTGTACTGCGAAATTGTGGAATTATTGATCCCAATTCGATTGATGAATACATGGCACGCGATGGTTATTCTGCAATTCAAACAACTTTAAATCACCACTCTCCTGTTGAAGTAATTGATATCATCAGCCGATCAGGGTTACGGGGAAGAGGTGGTGGCGGATTTTTGACCGGGCTGAAATGGAAACTGGCACATGAACCTAAATCGGATAAAAAGTACATCATCTGCAATGCTGATGAAGGTGATCCGGGTGCCTTTATGGACAGAAGTGTACTGGAGGGAGACCCTCATTCGGTTATTGAAGGAATGATGATTGCTGCCTATGCAATTGGTGCCGATGAAGGTTTCATCTATGCAAGAGCTGAGTATCCGCTGGCTATAAAAAGATTACGGGTTGCTCTACGGCAATGCGTGGAGCGCGGTTTTTTGGGTAATAACATATTCGGTTCAAAATTTAATTTTACTTTAAGCATTAAAGAAGGTGCCGGTGCATTTGTCTGTGGTGAAGAAACAGCATTAATGGCATCGGTTGAAGGGAAGAGGGGAGTGCCACGCCTGCGGCCGCCATTCCCGGCACAAAGCGGGTTATGGGGAAAGCCGACCAGCATTAATAATGTCGAAACTTTCGCTAATGTTCCGTGGATCATGATAAACGGTGCTGATGCATTCGCATCCTATGGAACGGAAAATAGTAAAGGCACAAAAGTTTTTGCCCTTGCCGGAAAAATTAAAAAAAGCGGTCTGGTTGAAGTGCCGATGGGAATGACTATTAATGAGATTGTTTTTGATATTGGCGGTGGTATAAAAGGAAACGGTATTTTCAAAGGTGTACAGATGGGCGGTCCTTCAGGCGGCTGCATACCGGCCAGCATGGGCGATTTGCGGATTGATTACAATGAGATTAACAAGACCGGCGCGATAATGGGATCCGGTGGACTTATTGTTCTTGATGATTCAACCTGTATGGTTGATATCGCAAAGTTTTTTCTCAATTTCACACAGTTGGAATCGTGTGGTAAATGTACATTTTGCCGGATTGGCACTAAAAGAATGCTTGAAATTTTAGAGCGCCTTACCGAAGGGAAAGGTAAACTGACGGATCTTGTTTTACTCGAGGATCTTGCCGGGAAAATAAAACAAGGGTCTCTCTGCGGATTAGGGCAAACAGCACCGAACCCGGTACTGACAACGCTGAAATATTTCCGGCATGAGTACGAAGAGCATCTGCACCAAAAAAGATGCCCGGCACATCAGTGCCCTTCACTTATTACTTTTAGCATTATTCCTGAGAATTGCAAAGGCTGTTGCCTTTGTCTTAAAGCTTGTGCAGTTGGTGCAATTACCGGCAGTAAAAAAGAAGTGCACATTATTGACGAAAAAAAATGTATCAAGTGCGGGAAATGCTTCGATGCCTGCCGCCTTAATGCGGTGCAGAAAAACTAACAATACCCTGAATACACCATGGAAAACATTACCCTTACCATCAACGGAACACTCATCGAAACTATTCCCGGAAAAACTATCCTTGAGGTTATCAGGGAACAAAAGTTAGACAATATCCCCACTTTATTTGATGATAAACGGCTGGAACACTATACTTCGTGCTTCTTGTGTGTAGTTGAGGCGGAAGGACTGGAAAAGCTTATTCCCTCATGCTCAACAAAGGTGACGGGTGGAATGAAAATACACACGAATAGTAAAAAGGTTAGGGAGTCAAGAAAAACCGCGCTTGAACTGCTCATGTCAAATCACTATGCCGACTGCGTTGGCCCCTGTACTGATAATTGCCCCGCGGGCGTGGACGCGCAAACATACATTTCTCTTATTTCACATGGGGATTATACCGATGCACTAAAGCTGGTGAAAGAACGGAATCCGCTGCCCCTTTCTATTTGCAGGGTATGTGTACGGGATTGTGAATTAGCATGCCGCCGCAATTTGATTGATGAACCGGTGGCAGTAAACAGTTTAAAAAGATTTATTGCAGACTATGACGCCAAGGCAATGTGGGCTCCTGATGTAAAACCGGGGAATGGCTTTCGGGTTGCTATTGTGGGAAGCGGGCCTGCCGGGTTAACAGCCGCGTATTATCTCACGATTGAAGGCTATCAGGTAACCATATTTGAAAAATATGCTGAACCGGGAGGGATGCTCCGTTATGGTATTCCTGAGTACCGCCTGCCTAAGAAAATACTTGACGAAGAGATACATTGGATGCAAAATCTGGGGGTAACAATTAAAACAGGCACTGCTCTTGGTACTGATTTCAGCCTTCAGGATTTGCGGGACGAAGGTTTTCAGGCAATATTCCTTGCTGTAGGAGCCCATAAAGCATCAAAATTAGGGCTCGCGGGCGAAGAAGGCGTTGCAGGTATTTACCGCGGGATAGACTTTTTGAGGGATGTTGAACTGGGAATAACCCCAAAACTTTGTGGAACCGTAATTGTTGTTGGTGGAGGAAATACTGCAATAGATGCAGCAAGGACGGCGCTCCGTTGTGGTGCAGAAAAAGTCCAAATTGTTTACCGCCGGAGCATAAAAGAAATGCCTGCACATCCGGAAGAAATTTCAGCTGCCCAATCAGAGGGAGTTGAAATTCTATTTTTAACAAATCCTCAAAAGTTGATAACTGAAGGCAACATGGTAAAGGGTATCGAGTGCCTTACCATGCGGCTTGAGGAAACAAAGCCGGGTGAACGGCCGCGCCCCGTGCCTGTGGAAGGCTCGGAGTTTATTGTGCCTTGCAGCTTCCTCATCAGTGCAATAGGGCAAAATGTGGATACCGCGTTCGCGCAGAATGAGAGTACACTTGCATTGGCAAAATGGGG
>JACPGF010000351.1:0-6892 GCA_016182615.1 Ignavibacteriales bacterium | reverse complement strand
GGGTACCGTTATTACAAATCCTGATACTTTGGAAACCAATATACGCGGCATTTTTGCCGATGGTGATGTGGTAACCGGACCATTTACGGCAATAAGTGCAATCGCTCAGGGTGGTAAGGCCGCACAAGCAATTATGCATTTTCTCACTCAAGGTGAGTGCAAAAGCCAAAACCAAAAATTCTATAGTTTTAAGCATAAACTTGCAACACTTTCAAGTAATGAATTTGAAAAATTCGGCAGGCAGCAACGGGGGCGGCAGGCAGAAGTTGCCGTTGAGGACAGAATCACTTGCTTCCAAGAGGTTGAGAAGGGCTTTTCAGAGGCCGAAGCACTTCATGAAACCGGAAGGTGCATCGAGTGTGGTTGTACCGAGTATGCCGATTGCAGGCTGCGAAAATATTGCGACGAATACCAGATTAATGTTGAAGCGGTTACAGGAGAAGTAAGAAAATATAAAATAGACGACAGGCATCCGTTTATCAGGCTGGATCCGAACAAGTGCATCAATTGCGGGAAATGTGTGAGAATGTGTTCTGAAATTCTTGGAGTGTCTGCTTTAGGATTTGTGTACCGGGGCTTCAAATCTATTGTTAAGCCCGCGATGGAAAAGCCGCTCGCGGAGACTAATTGTATTTCATGTGGCAATTGTATTGATGTTTGCCCGACAGGTGCCATAGCTGAAAAATTTCCTTTTAAGCTGCTCGGGGCTTTAGAAAAAGAAAATATAACAACAGTATGTAACTTTTGCTCGCTTGGCTGCCTGATTAATATTAAAAAAATGGCAAATGGAATTGTGTATGTTGCAAATACAACTGAAGAAATCGCTGCATCGCACAATCATGGGTTCCTTTGTGCTAAGGGACGGTTTGGCCACCGGTATCTTCTCACGAAAGAGAGAGTATCGAATGCAGCAATCAAACAGGACGGGCAGCAAGTTCAATATAGTATGGATGAAGCTATCGAGTACTCTGCACAAAAACTGAAATTCATCATAGAACAATACGGTACCGATTCGGTTGCAATAATGGCCTCACCAAAACTCTCAAACGAGGAATTGTATTTGCTGCAGAAATTGGCACGGGTTGGCCTGCAAAACAACAATATCGGCAGTTTTAGTGTCAATCAGCTTTTTGCTGAATCGACCGGAAATAGTGCATCCATTTTGAGCAATAATTCATGCCTGAAAATGGAAGAATTACATAACGCTGATATTATCGTAATCCTTAATGCAAATCTCCCGGATGATTTTTTGCCATTGGAATTACAGATTAAGGCCATTCAGAAAAAAGGTGCAAAAGTTGTTCTCTTTAGCTCTACGGAGACAAGGCTGGCAAAAAGCGCCGACTTGTGGCTTGATTGTAAAAAAGGATTACCGGGCTTTGTTCTTGGCTGTATGATGAAACGGTGTATTGAAAATGCAAATTTTGATGAACTGTTTATAAGTAACACAGTTGATAATTTTCCTGAATTCAAAGAGCAGATTTGCGCACTTGATATTGAAGCTATGCTGAAATTTGCCGGATTAAACCGGGAAAAGTTTGTGGCATTTGCCAGCATGATGCAGTCAGCGGAGGCAAACATAGCCTTTATTTGCAGTCTTGATTCGATGCCCGGCACATCAGTAAGTTCCGTGAAAGCCATCGAAAATTATTTACTTTTAACCGGAAGGGCTAATAAAGCAAATAACGGGCTGTTATTGTTGCAGGAATTTAATAACTCCGCTGGCCTAACAACGATGGGTGCTTCATCACAGTTTATGCCCGGCTCCGTAAATTTTAATAATGTGGAGGCAACTGACAGAATAGGGCATGAATGGGATACCAATCTTGCAGATATTTTTCATCCTGTTGATGTGTATGAAAAATTGAAGCAGGGAGAGATAAAGGCATTGCTGGTATTCGGGGAGGATCCATTATTTGACGCTCATAACGAAAAGTATATGGGAAATATTGAATTTCTCTTGATAAGCAGCCCATTTAATTCGGTAACTATGCAAAATGCTGACGTGATTTTACCTGCAGCGGCTTTTACTGAGGATGATGGCACTTACACAAGATTTGACAATACTCTCCAAAATGCGCCGAAGATAAAACAGGGATCATGCCAATTTACCAATTGGGAAGTAATCCAAAAACTTGGTACATATTTCACTTCCTGTATGAATTATAATTCTATCGCTGAACTGCGTGAAGAAATTCTACGAGTAACTGACTTGGCAAATGCCAGCAGCGAAGTTACCGCCAACAAAAATACAAAAGACAGGAAAACGTGTTCCTTCACATTGTACGATAGTAATCTTTCTTCTTCTTCTGCAATAAAACCTTCATTACATTATCAGGAGAATTACTATTTTAGTCATATTAAAATGCAAATTATTTGATCAGGTATGAATATTGTTCAGAATTTTTCCCTTACAAATGACCTGTTTGAAAATGTAATACTATTTCAGGCCGATCATGCGCCTGCATTTATCGGGAATGCAATTCAAAAATATTTTACCGCGAACGCGTTAAACAGTCAAAACCTCCTTTCCGAAAATATCATCTGTTCCGGCGTGAGATTAACACTCAAGAACATTATAGCCCAGGCGTTACTCATCGGCCGTTATACAAGTTTCACTTTTCTCAACTGTTCTGAAGAGTTCCTTTTATTTTCTGTGCATGAGGGAGAAAACCGGTTTGCCGTGCTGGGTCTGAGGGAAATAATCGATAAGATTTCAAGGATGGAGAGGGAGCTGGAGGACAGCCTAAAGGAGCTGCAGTGCCTGTATAATGTTAGTAAAGAATTGGACAGCACAAAAGACCTGCATGAGGCTTTAAGGAAATGTGCACTCTATGTGCAGGAGGGGTTCGATATACCCGAAGATATAATTGTTCAAATAGAAATAAAAAAGAAAAAATACGGGCCCCAACTCTGTGAGCTTGATGAAATTCAGGATATGCTGTTCTGTGATATCATGGCGAATAACGAAAAAACGGGGGAGATTCGCGTCTATTCAAAAAATAGTAACGGCTTTCTGCCCGATGAGCATAAACTGGTTAACGAAATCGCGGGTAAAATATCACGGGTTATCGAGAAAAATGAAAAAAATCTTGAAAAGCAGCAAAAAATACTCCTTGCTAAAAATGAAGTCCTGCTCCGCTTAACCAAGGAGTGCAACCGCAGCCGTGAAAAACTGAGAACATTTTTTAGCGCCTTTACAGAAAAAATAGTGGTCGTCGATAAAGAGTTTAATATTATTATTTCGAACAAAGAAGAAATTGGCGACAGCGGAAAGTGCTACGAGAAACTTTTTAATCTGCATGACCCGTGCGAGGAATGCCCCGCCGCGATAACCTTTCGCACTGCTGATAATTCGGCATTCGAAAGAGAAGAGAGCGATAAATTCCTGCGTTTAATGTCGTATCCCATTTTCGGTGCGGGTCAAACCGTTGACCGTGTACTTGAGGTATGCCGTGATATTACTTCACAAAAAAAGATGGAATTTCAATTACTGCAATCATACAAATTAGCTTCACTCGGAAAACTGGTTTCGGGTGTGGCGCACGAGATTAATAATCCAAACACTTTTATCTTGGGGAATCTTAAAATTGTGCAGGAATCACTACCTGATATTTTTCCTATACTTGATGAGTATTATGAGAAGCATCCCGATCTGAAAATAGCACGTTTGGGTTATTCGGTATTTAAGGAGAATATTACCGTACTGGTTGCGGATATGATTGAAGGCGCGAACCGCACGAAAAAAATTGTTACCGACCTGCGCAATTTTGCACAAAAAGATGAAGGCAATTTTACCGATACCGTTGATTTGAACAGTATTATCGAAAACAACCTCACTATTCCGACGCGGCATGCTCAAAGAAACGCGCGTCTGGAAATAGAGCTTGAACCAAACATTCCAGCCTTTAAAGGCAGTATCACAAAAATGGAGCAGGTTATTTCGAATCTCATACTGAATGCTTCCGATGCAATTGAAGGTGGAAACGGCTTAATAAAAATTAAAACCGTGTACGATTTACAAGCCAACGAAGTTATTTTATTTGTTAGTGATAACGGATGCGGGATGGATGATAAGAACCAAAAAAGAATTTTTGATCCCTTCTTTACAACAAAAAGAAACCGCGGTGGAACAGGCCTTGGCCTTTCAATTTCATATAGTATTGTAAAAGATCATGGCGGTAGAATTGATGTTGAATCCCGGATTGGAGGCGGCACAAAATTTATCATCCGGATACCGGTGAATAACAGATAGCACTATGTATAAAATTTTGCTTATTGATGATAATCAGGCCGTTTTGAATTTTTTGCGGATTTTACTCTTACAAAAAGGAATCTACGAAATTACAACGCTTCAGGACTCAAGTAAAGCATACCGGTTATTAGACGAGCAATCATTTGATGTGTTGTTACTTGATATGGACATGCCGGAAGTATCGGGATTGGACATCCTGAAGTATATAAAGCAGCAGGGCATAGCGGTTAAAACGATTGTACTTACCGGGGTGGAAGATATTGACCTCGCAATTTCGGCAATGAAGCTTGGTACTTTTGATTATATGCTCAAGCCGGTTGATGATAACAAACTGCTTGAACAGCTCGAAGCAATCACTCAAAGTACTAAAACTCCTTCTGAATGCATGGAGTTTCAAAAGGACACAGGACGGTATTCTGAAGCATTCAGCGGAATTATTACCCAAGATGAGAAAATGATAAAAATTTTCAACTTTGTTGAAAAGTATGCCGAGACGGATAATAGTATTCTTATCTGGGGTGAAAGTGGTTCCGGTAAGGAATTGATTGCACGGGCAATTCATCAGATAAGCAGACGCAGGGACAATAAATTTATTGCAGTAAACGCTGGCGTTTTCGCACAGGAGCTATTCTCAAGCGAGTTCTTCGGTTATGAAAAAGGGGCATTTACCGGAGCGGCAAAAGATAAAGCCGGGTTTATCGAGGAGGCTAACGGTGGTACATTATTCCTTGACGAGATAGGGGAACTGCCATTATCCGTGCAGGTAAAGCTGCTGCGTGTCCTGCAGGAAGAAGAGTTTTACCGGTTAGGCTCCACAAAAAACATTAAAACTGATGTCCGTATTATTGCAGCCACTAATAAAAATCTTTTTGAAGAAATAAAAAACGGCACATTCAGGAAAGATTTGTTTTTCAGACTCAATATCAATTCGGTTAACCTTCCTCCACTCAGGGAACGGCCGGGGGATATCGAACTCTTAGCAAATCAGTTCCTATCCAAGTTTAATAAAAAGTATGACAAGCATATCCTTAAGATTTCTGATACCGTTCTGAACTGTTTAAAAAAATATCCATTCCCCGGCAATGTCCGCGAGCTGATGAATATCATCAACAGTGCGATTATTGTTGAATCTTCACAGGAGTTGCGCAAAAATTCCCTCCCGAATTATTTTTTAGAAAACAACAGCCTTGCAGAGGAAATAGACGAATCGGTAATGCCGCTTTCTTTAGAAGAAACTGAAAAAGCACAGATTGTAAAAGTGTTAAAGTTTACCGGGAATAATAAAACAAGGGCAGCGGTTATCCTTGGAATTTCGCGGGTAAACCTGATCGCGAAAATTAAAAAGTATTGCCTTGAGGAGAGAGTATCAGTTTAGTATGTGAAAACAACCGTTCACAGATTCTCTCACGTGTTTTCAATTTATATCCTTTTTGTCCCTGAAAATAACTGAGTTTTTGATTAGCCTCAGAAACTCATGAATAAATTCCACGGAGCCTTTCGCAAGGTATAAAAAATATTTTTTGCTTATTATCCATTCGTTGGAAAGTTTCCGTTGTAAACCGCATCGAAAATTCATCCCCATGCAGACGGGCTGTAAAAGAATATCCATTTGGTTGAATCCAGATTTTCATCCCTGTATCAATAGGTAAACTAAAAATGACACGCGTTAAAAAGAACAAAAAAAACAGGACTTTAGTCCCAGTTTTCATATAACCTCCGTGATTATTTTAACATGATTATTTTCGCCGTCCCGCTATGAGGACCCGCGATTATCCTTGCAAAATATATTCCCGATGGCAGCCAGTTATTTTCCGTATCCTTGCCATCCCAAGTTGTTTGATATGAGCCAATTGGTTTGTATTCATCCATAAGCCGCTTTACCAACTGCCCAAGGCTGTTATAAATATTTATCAGCACGTTTGAACTTTTGTTGTTATTAAACATAATTTTTGTTGTGGCATTAAAAGGATTAGGATAATTTTTAATAAAGAAGTTCCCGGGGGATTGCAGGTTTGCTGTATTTTCAACAGATGTTAAAACCTCTCCCAAATTGCCATTTTTGCTAACCTGCTGCGCGTAGGTTCCCAGAGGAGCGGGATAAAATTGTGTCCACACGGCTATAAAACCGCTATTTCCATCAGAAATAATAGAGTTAAACTGTTGACCAGTGTAATCGTAAAATACCGCAGTATTACCCCACAAAGCTTTAAATGATTTGTTAAATTTTTGACTGCAAAAACCAAGATTATTGTTTGCATCTATGGTACCCCACACCAATATAAAACTTCCGGAATCAGATGAAATTATTTTTTGGGGATTATTACTAGCTAAAGGCGAGCCAACTAACTTACTCCCATAGCGGTAGTATAGTGTTCCGTCAGGTTTCAGAATTTGAAAATATCCTTCAGTTTTTGAACTGTTTTCGTAAATTCGCACCCAGAAATATGCAATCTGGTTACTATCGAGTAGTTTGGTATCTGCAATTTTGCAATCGTAATAATTATAATCTAATACGGTTGCTGTATCATTCCATAACATTTGCCCTGAACTATCTATCCTATTACCGTTGAACTGTTTCAGCCCGCTTCCATTCATTGTTGATGTGTAAATCCACATACCGCCGCCATCAGGTAGCCC
>JACPGF010000350.1 GCA_016182615.1 Ignavibacteriales bacterium | reverse complement strand
TCAGCCCAATAGACATTCAGGGAATCAGTCACGTATCGATGTCCGTTTCTTAATCGTCACCACCAGTCCAAAGGCTCGGAGGACCTGCATTGCCTTTCCAAGATGGATGCTCGATTTTCCATTCTCGAACAGCTTCGTGATTACCGGAAGTTAAAACCTCCGGAACCTTTAACCCGGCATATTCTGCCGGTCTGGTATAACAAGGTGCGCCGATAATTTCGCCGTCTTGGAACGAATCGCTTAATGCAGACTCACTGTCGTTCAAAACGCCGGGTATAACCCGGATAATCGCGTCAATCATCATCATCGCGGGTAACTCGCCACCGGTTAATACAAAATTGCCAATAGAATACTCATCACCTTTGAAATATTCTACTACCCGCTCATCTATTCCCTTGTAGTGACCAATAACAAACAGAACATTGTTTACCAAAGATAACCTGTTTGCATCCTTTTGGTCGAATATTTTTCCCTGTGGCGAGGGAAAAATAATTACATCATACTGTACTTCCTGCTGAAGTTTTTTGATACACTCGAAAAATGGTTCCGGTTTAAGAACCATACCCGCGCCGCCGCCAAATGGTTTATCATCAATTTGACGGTATTTATTGTGTGCATAATCCCTCAGGCTGTGAACATGAATATCCACTAAACCTTTTTTTTGAGCACGTTGTAAAATACTCGTGTTCAAGGGGCTTTGCAACAAATCCGGCACTGCCGAAATAATATCAAATCTCATCAACAAAATACGATTTAGGTACAGAAAGCTCTAAAACTTTTCTGTCACGGTCGAAAGACTTGATTACAGATTTTAGAGCAGGTATTAATACTTCATTTCCTGCGCTTTGTTTAACAACATATACATCATTAGCCGGTAAAAACATCACATCAGAGATGACACCTAACGATTCTCCGGATGCAAGTACCTCACTGCCAATAAGGTCGTGCACGTAAAAAGAATCATCGGGCAATTGAGCAATATCCTCGGCATGAATATAAATATACTTGCCTAACAGGACACTGCATTCATCCTGAGAAGAAAAGTTTTTGAAACAAATAAAGAAAGCAGATTTTTTCATAAAAAAATCTTCAACCACGATGGGTTTCATTTGTCCAAAGAACTCAATAAAAAGCGTCTTACCGATTGCGAACCTGTCAGGGGATTCTGAAAAAACCCTGGCCTTAATGTAAGGGATTTCTTTAGAAAGAGACTCTAACTGAGCAACAACAACGTATTCGTTTTTATTGCTGGCCTGGTCTGTCATCTATCTCCAGAATAACCCGCTTACCTTCTTTTGCCGCTACTGCTGCTAAAAGAGTCCTCATAGCTTGTGCCATCCGTCCTTCACGGCCAATTACTTTGCCGATATCATTTTGGCCTACTTTCAGAGAAAGAACAATTTTCTTTTCTTCCGCTGATTTTTCGTGAACTTCAACCAAAGAAGGTTCGTCAACGATGCACTTGGCTATATACTCGATGAACTCTTTCATAATAGTACCTCCTAAATTAGCCCGCGAGCGCTTGAATTATATGTGTACAGACAAAAATGGTCTACTCGGCGGCAGACTCAGAAGAAGCGCTCTTGACTTCTGCTGTACTCTTATCAGATGCTGTTTTTTTCTTAGTAGCTTTTTTTGCTGCTGCTGCTTCTTTTACACTTGACCATTGAGCCATAGCTGCCTGAACTTGTTCTTCGCTCAAGCCTCTTTTAATAAGCTCTTGCTTATGTGATACACCGGTCTGGCGTAAAATGCTTTTTACTGTATCTGTCGGTTGCGCGCCAACGCCCAACCAATATAAAGCCCGTTCTTCATTTAACTCAATCGAATGCGGATTCGATTTCGGGTTATAGGTGCCTAATGATTCGAGATATTTACCATCTCTTGGAAACCGGGCATCCGCAGCAACGATTTTATAAACCGGCTGCCTTTTCTTACCCATTCTGCGCAATCTTATTTTAACTGCCAAATTTGATTACCTCCGTAATAAAAATATTTTTTCAACTTACAATTTACTTAAAAACGACCTTTAAAACCAATTTTATTCATACGAGAAAGCATACTTTGCATGTCATTAAACTGTTTTATTAGTCTATTGACGTCCTGAATCGATGTTCCGGACCCTCTTGCTATCCTTTTCCGCCTGTTCCCGTTAAGAATTTTTGGTTTTCTTCTCTCTTCCCGTGTCATCGAATTGATAATTGCCTCCACTTTAACGAGTGCATTTTCATCAATTTTTGCATCTTTTATCTGACTACCGATGCCCGGAATCATCCCGATTAACGAAGAAAGAGACCCCATCTTTTTGATCATCTTGATCTGTTTCAAGAATGTTTCAAAATCCAACTGATTTTTTCTGAGCTTTTCTTCAAGCTCCGCGGCATCATCCTCGTCGAATTGCGATTGTGCCTTTTCAACCAGACTAATTATATCGCCTTTTCCCAAAATCCGTGAAGCAAGCCGGTCCGGGTAGAACACATCCACCATATCAAGTTTTTCACCATTACTGATGAACTTGATCGGTTTGCCAACAACACTTCTGATTGATAACGCGCATCCGCCTTTTGCATCACCATCCATTTTGGTAAGTACAATACCATCGTACTCGACCTGTTCATTAAACGCTTTTGCCGAATTAACCGCATCCTGCCCGGTCATCGAATCAACAACAAAGAGAACTTCATCCGGAAGGACAAGTTTTTTGATATCGGCAACCTCATTCATCATATCCTGATCGACATGCAAACGGCCTGCGGTATCAAGAATTATCGTGTCGCAGTTTTGTGCTTTAGCGTAAGCTATTGATTCAGTAGCAATTTTCCGTGCATCTTTTTCTTCTAAAGAAAAAACAGGCACATCTATTGATTTACCAAGAATTTTCAACTGTTCAATAGCCGCCGGGCGGTAAATGTCACCGGCAACCAGTAAGGGTTTACGTCCCTGGCTTTTTAACCTGCGTGCAAGTTTTCCGCAAAATGTTGTTTTACCCGAACCCTGAAGGCCTACTATCATTATCATGGTAGCACCCGCGGGATTAAGGGTTATTGAAACATTGTCAGTGCCAAGAAGGACGACAAGCTCATCATAGAATATTTTGGTGAGTAACTGTCCGGGAGAAATTGAAAGCAGAACTTCCTGCCCGAGGGCTTTCTGCGAAACCGACTCGATAAACTCTTTAGTTACTTTAAAGTTTACATCCGCGTCCAATAAAACACGCCGGATTTCCCGGAGTGTTTCTTGAATATTTTTTTCAGTAAGTTTTCCCTGGCCGGTAACTTTTTTAAGTATTTTGTCAAATTTAAGACTAAGATCCTGAAGCATGTATCGAAAGGTATTTCTGGTAACCCGTTAAATTAGTTATTACTTTCCTTGAGGGCATTAGCGCCGGAAACGATTTCAAGGATTTCTGTTGTGATCGCTGCCTGACGGGCTTTATTGTAGGTAATACTCAAGGTTCGTATTAAGTCACCCGCGTTTGTGGTTGCGTTATCCATAGCTGTCATTCTTGCGCCGAATTCTGAAGCGGTGGACTCCAGGAAAACTTTCCACATTTGCGCGCGCAAATACTTGGGCAGTGTATATTCAAAAATAGATTTCTGGTCTTTTTCGTAAATAAAGTTTGTTTCAGCCTTCTCCACACCGTCACTACTTATTGCAGGGACAGGCAAGAACTGTGTTACAACTACTTTTTGAGAAACAACCGACTTGAACTCGTTATATACTATGTGCACTTCTCCAAAAGTGCCACTCAAAAAACTCTGAATAATCTCATTGGCTGTGCCTAAAGCGGTATCAAACGAAAGTTTTGAGAAAGCGCCGATTTTACAACCGATAACATTATAATGTCTCTTGCTGAAAAAATCATTACCTTTTTTACCGACACAAAATAGTGAGACTTCTTTTCCGGCTTTTTTAAGCTCAACATCAATAAGGTTTTGGGCTTCTTTAATAATATTCGTGTTAAACGTCCCGCACAGGCCCCTATCCGCGGTAACAACCACAACTAAAACATTATTACCTGACGGTGCTTGTAAATATGGATTTGTCTGTCTCTGATCCTCCGTAACTAAATCGGAAAGAATTTCAGAAATTTTCCGGGCATACGGACGCGCGTTAAGAATATTTTCTTGAGCACGGCGAAGCTTGGCTGCAGCAACCATCTTCATAGCTTTGGTTATCTTCTGGGTGTTGCGAACACCTTTTATACGGCTGCGAATGTCCCGTAATGTTGCCATTAACTATTCCTATTCACTCTTTTTAAAAGTACTGCTCAATTCAGCGGCAGCCTTTTTAATGGTATTGATAGTATCGTCTTTCAATTCTTTCGATTCGCGTATTGCCGAATAGATATCTTTATATCTCATCTCGGCATACTCATGAAATTCTTTTTCATACCGTTTAATATCAACAACTGGTACCTGATCCATTAAACCGCTTGTTCCTAAGAAAACCGATACTACTTGTTTCTCGATAGGAATTGGCACGTATTGATTTTGCTTGAGCAATTCCACGAGGCGGGCACCGCGTGAAAGTGTGTTTAATGTTGACGAGTCGAGATCCGAACCGAATTTTGCAAATGCTTCAAGTTCCCTGTACTGGGCAAGGTCTAGTTTAAGGCTGCCAGCCACTTTACGGAGAGCCTTTATCTGGGCGCTGCCGCCCACGCGGGATACCGAGATACCAACGTTAATCGCGGGTCTAACACCAGCGTTAAACAAGTTTGGCTCAAGATAAATTTGACCGTCAGTAATCGAAATAACGTTTGTCGGGATGTAAGCCGATACGTCTCCCTGCTGTGTCTCGATAATCGGCAGTGCTGTTAAGCTTCCGCCGCCAAGCCTGTCAGACAGTTTTGAAGAACGTTCTAGAAGCCGTGAGTGGAGATAGAATACATCACCGGGATAAGCTTCACGTCCGGGAGGACGGCGCAGCAACAACGATAACTCGCGGTATGCAGCGGCCTGTTTTGTTAAATCATCATAAATAACCAATGAGTGACGGCCTGAATCACGGAAATATTCACCAACAGTAGCACCAGAATAAGGAGCGATAAACTGTAATGGTGCCGGATCCGAAGCGGAGGCCGTAATGACCGTTGTATAGTCCATAGCGCCATGTTCATGCAGCTTTGCAACAACTTGGGCTACAGTTGAACTCTTCTGCCCGACTGCCACGTAAACGCAATAAACCGGGTTAATGCCCAGTTTTTTCGACTCCTCCGTGTGTGTCGATTTCTGATTGATAATAGCATCGATAGCAACTGCTGTTTTACCTGTCTGGCGGTCACCGATAATAAGTTCACGCTGTCCGCGGCCAATAGGAATCATTGCATCAACCGCAGTAATACCGGTCTGTAAGGGCTCTTTAACAGGGCTGCGGTCTAAAACACCAAGCGCCTTACGTTCTATTGGCAGGAAGTGTTTTGTTTCGATGATACCCTTTCCGTCAAGCGGGAAACCGAGCGGATTGATTACTCTTCCCAGCAAAGCTTCGCCAACAGGCATCGAGGCCACTTTTCCAGTGCGCTTCACGATGTCGCCTTCTTTAACCAAGCTGCAATCACCAAACAGAACGCAGCCAACGCTGTCTTCTTCAAGGTTTAGCACCAAGCCGAATACTTCATTCGGGAATTCGACCAATTCACTTGCCATAACTTTAGACAAGCCATAAACGCGGGCAATACCATCGCCAACCTGTAAAACCGTACCTACTTCGTAAATAACAGCTTCACTTTCGTATCCGGAAAGTTGTTTCCTGATTATCGCAGTTATTTCATCAGGCCTAATATCAACCATAATTGTATTTCCTCTTTTAAGTACTCAATTAATTGAGTGAGATACTTGTATTAATAAACTTTTTCTTAATCTGTTTTAACTTATTCACAATCGATGCATCAATGACGTTATCACCTACCCGCACAACAAAACCGCCAATCAGTTCCGCATCTATCAGCGGTGTAATGACAATTGTTTTATTAAAACGGACATGCAACATATCTTTAACCGACTGCATTTGCTCATCAGATAACGCTATAGCCGAAGTTACCGTAACACGCAGAACACCTTCTTTTTTGTCACAGACATCTGAAAATATTTCCACGATTTCCGGAATAAAATCAATACGGTTCTTTTTTGTCAGCAAGTTAATAAAACCGTCAAACTCTGTTGTCAAACTGTTTTTTGCCGCTCCACGGATTATTGCAAGTTTGTCTATCGATCTTACAATCGGGCTTTGAACCGTTCTCAGTAATTCAGCCGAATGCACGAACAACCATTTGAGTTTTTCGACATCAGTGATGACGTTCTCAAGATTATTCTGAGCGACAGCATAGTCATAGAGTGATTCAGCGTAAATTTTAGCAACCTTTGACTGGCTCATAGTTAGTTCTTCTGAATATCGTTAATATATTCGTCAATAACTTCTTTTTGAACCTGACCGCTTAAACTCTTGCGGAGCACTTTTTCAGCCACAGCAACAGAAAGCTCTGCAATCTGATTTTTAATTTCAGATAGAGCTTCATGTTTTTTGCTGTCAATTTCAGCCTGAGCTTCTTTAACAATACGCTGTGCCTGCAACTTAGCTTCGTCATGGCTTTTTGTAATGTTGTCTTGAGCAATCTTTTGTGCTTCGACCAGAATCTTTTTAGCTTCTTCTTCTGCTTTTTGCAGGGTCTGTTTGTTTTCGGCAATTAATTCAGCAGCTTCTTTTTTTGCTTTATCCGCCAGCTCCAAAGATTCTTTAATCTTTGCTTCACGCTCATCCAAAGCCTCAAGGATAGGTTTCCATGCAACTTTTTTGAGAATAATTAAGAGCAGAACGAATATGAGCACAGTCCAGAAGGCTAACCCCGGATTAACCGAGAGCAAGCCGCCACCGCCTTCTCCTCCTTCAGAGTAACGGGCTGCGAATGCCAACACATATCCAAATATCATAGTAAACGCCATTCTTTAAAATGGTTAAAAAAGTAAGGCAGCTGCATACTTAAACTATTACAGCAAGTTTGCGCCACCCTGCAATTTGATTATGAATCTATTTACCGGCTAACTGGAAGCAGATAACGAGAGCAAAAAGTGCGATACCTTCGATGAGAGCCGCTGCAATAATCATAGAAATACGAATAACGCCGGCTGCTTCCGGTTGACGGCCGCTTGCTTCCATAGCTGCTGCTGCTAATTTACCGATACCAAATGCACCACCGATAATGGTTAATCCTGCTCCAATTCCGGCTGCTAAGTGAGCTAAATTCATAGGTCCTCCGAGTAATAGTTAACTTTTATGTAATTAATTAATGATCCTGATGTACTGCCATGCCGATAAACAATGAGGTCAGCATGGTAAATATATACGCTTGCAATAAAGCAACTAATATTTCAAGTAAATAAACAAACAATGCCATTGGCACCGATAGAAACGCTATACCATACGTTTTCATCACAAAAATCAGGCTGATAAGCGCGTAAATAACCACGTGTCCCGCGGTCATGTTTGCAAACAAACGAATTGCCAATGCAAAAGGTTTTGTAAACAACCCGATAAACTCTATTACCTCGATAATCGGTAACAGAATAACCGGTATTCCATGGGGAATTAAGCCCTTAAAATAACCAAAAACACCATTTTTCTGCATTCCGCCAAACTGTACCATAACAAAAGAAGTAATTGCTAGTACCGCCGTAACGGTAATGTTACTGGTTACCGTTGCTGTAAATGGTATTAACCCTATAAAATTGCTAAACAGGATGAAGAAAAACGCGGTAAGCAAATATGGTAAAAATTTCTCGTATCGCTTACCTATAGTCGATTTTGCTATTTCATCGCGGACGAAAATTATAAAAATTTCCGTCGCGTTGGTAACACCAGAGGGCACCAAAGATTTTTTATAAGATTTGGCAACCGCCCGCAAAACTACAATTAACAGGATAGCAACCACGAACAAAAACACCACGTGCTTTGTTACAGGCAGGTCGTATCCAAACAAATGCAGGGTAGGAAGATGCACTGTTCCAAATGGCTGAAAATCCAAGGAATTTCCATCCATAATGTGATGCATGATCCAACTATCATCTGAACCATGGGCTTTTTCAGCACTATGGCCAAGCGTATCTGCAACGGTATGTAATGTATCAGTCATTGTGTACCGGTTTCCGATGTTCAAACTTTAATAAATAGTAAATTTCTAAGGACAAAAAGAAAATGTAAAAACCAAAGAACACTAAGATAAAAGAATAAAAATTAAGATTCAATAATTTGTAAGAAATAATTATTAATGCCAAAAGAATAAAAATCCTGATAGTCATGCCGCCAAAGACATAAATCATAAAATAGGACTGATCTTTTTGCAATGCCTTAACATGTATTTGCATTCCAGCCAAATAATTCAAGGAATTTATCAGTTTAGCAGTTATAATAGCAGTCAGCATATCCCTGCTGATATACCCGAAATTAAAGGCTGCCAAAAAAATAACAAGCAAAACTACCAGTATAATTGCGGTACGGCGTAAAAACTGATGGTAATAGAAATTCATATATCCAGTCTTCTCGCTATGTTATGAATACAAAAAAAACACAGTAAAAAATCAAATATTTCAATCAAAAATCCAAACTTGACAGGGTGATTTTTTTTATAATATTGCACTGCACTCACTTTTTAGATTTTTTTTCTAATTGCAGTGCTGTTTTAATAAAATGATACATACCGGAGAACAACCCGATACCGGCGCAAATCAACAAATAAAACGGATCCTTCTTCTCAAAATGCTTATCAAGCCAATTACCGGCATACACGAATAGAACGATGGTTGCAGCAAGGTTTACACCCATCCCAAGCATGGGACCGATGTCCTTGTAAATCGATTTTCCCTTTTCCGGGTCATTCTCCGCTTGTTTCATTTTTCACGGCATCGTTTATTAGCATCGAACTTGTTCCAATAAATACGGCTCCCTCTTCAATAACAAGTATTCTCCCGGCAATATCACCTTTTAATTTGGACTTCGATTCCAACGTGATTTTTTCGTCAATTATGGCGCTCCCTATTAATAATCCACCATTGGTAATCGACTTTGCCTGTATGTTGCCATGTATCTCACCGGTTTCGCCAATGGTTATATTTCCACCGGATTTAACATCGCCATACACCTTTCCATCAAGACGGATACTGCCCACGGTATTAATGTTTCCCTGTATTTCCATACCTTCACTAATGATCGAAACATCATCAATCGCGGAATCTTTATCTTTTCTGAATCGCATAATTACCTCTATTTATCAAAAACAAATTTTTCCGGGTCCAGACAAGTTCCGTCCCGCCAAAGTTCAAAATGCAAATGCGAACCACCCGCAAGCCTTCCTGTGCCGCCTGAAAGTGCAATTGTTTCACCCTGTACGACACGCTGCCTCATTTTTTTTAATAGCTGCTGACAATGCTTGTACACCGAAACAAATCCATTTCCATGATTAACAATTACCATGTTTCCATCGTCTGCAGTATAACCGGCAAACACAACATAACCATTATTTACTGCAAAAACCGGGCTGCAGTTACTTAACGAAAAATCAATCCCGTAGTGGCCCTCTTCCGGGTGAAAATGGTTCGAAACAAATCCGTCACAGGGACGCCTGAATTCCATTGTTATTTTTGTTTTCTCTGCCTGTGGCAAAGTGCTTAACCCAATAAAATCTATAAAATTATTAAACATGCTTACCAAAGGAAGATTAAAAATACTGCCCTCCTTTGGGTTTTTGTCGTACTTTTGTTTTGGCATGGGTGTGTTAATAAATGGTTGCAATGCCGATGAGTCACCAAGGATAATGGCGTTTCTGAGATTTTTGTTATTTTCCTGCAAACGGTCAACTTCTTTTAACAGGTATTTAATTTGCCCGTCAAGCTTTTTTAATTCATTAACTTGATAATAAGAAAGCTGATACGATTGATTAAAGAAATAATAATTTGCAGGCGTATATACCATCAAAACACCTGTTATAATCGCGCAAATTGTGCCGAAGATATACGTGAAAAGCACTACTTTCCAAAAGCTAAAGGTTTTCGCCCGAATTAACGAAGTACCTTCCGGGACGATGGTGACGGAGAAAGAGAAACGTGAGATAAGCGATTTTAACTGTTTAAAGTTAATACCTTTAAATACGCCATAAACCTTGCCAATAAGAATTTTAGTCTGCACTCTTTAGTAAACGCGATTAGTTAGTTGCTGCAAATTTGGTACAAGAACTTATTTTCTTGTATCCTCAAACTTAGTAAAAATTTCGTTGAAATGTACCCTGCCTTCACGTACTAATTCCAGTTGGCCGGAAGCTAAACTGATAACTGTTGAGACACGGGTAAACTGTTTTTTAACGCTATAAAAAAGAGCATCCATTTCATCAGTAAACTCCTGCGCAATTTGCGAATACTCATTAAGAGGCTCCTGCCCGCTTCTGTTAATACTTGTTGAAATAAGCGGCATTTTAATTGCATTTAAAAGTTTCAGGCAAAATGTGTGGTTCGGTATTCTAAAGCCAATGGTTTCTGTATTAAACACATCAGAGTATTCCTTTTTAACGGGTAGAATAACAGTAACAGGGTTTGGCCAAATACTCAGTAGAAAGTCCACGAAATAATCCTGTTGAACAATAGTGTATTTTAACACGGTCTGAATATCCCCTGCCAGATAGATATACCGTTTTGAATCATCCCGCTGTTTTATCGCGGAAATTTTATCAACAGCTTCTTTGTTAAATGGATTTGCACCAAAACCGTAAATTGTATCAGTCGGATATGCAAAAACACCGCCTGCAAAAAATATTTTCTGTGCAGTCTGTACTGCACCGGTAAATTCTTCATCGATATTTACCTCTTGAGTCTTCATATAATTCCTTTAAGCATTAAATGAATTTTTTCAGTAATTTTTTCGGGTATTAAATCATTCCCACACTTAAAATGCTTTTCAGGACAGCTATTATGCCCATGTATGCCGCATGGTTTGCAAGGCAATGTTTCAATTCCAATAAAGGCGCTCTTTTTGCTATAAGGGTAGAAACCAAAACCGGGAACTGTCGAACAATAAATAGTTAAAATTGTACAATTGGCGGCTAAGCTTAAATGCGTTAAAGCCGAATCGTTGGTAAGCATCAGTAAGCAATGCAATAACAACTCTCTCACAGCAACTAACGGTAGTACCCCGCAGGCATTTAATGCCTTTGTTCTATTACTTATTTCATTGCATAGCAGTTTTTCATCAGGCCCGCCGAGTAGAACAATTTTGTAGCCATCGGCCTCAAGGGCTTTAATAACATTGATATAATGCTCAACCGGATAGCGTTTAGTCGCCCAAACAGATCCGGGTGCAATACCGATAAATCCGGCCGTCAGGTTATGGTCGGTTAAAAACTTTTCAACAACACCTGCATACTGCCGAGAGTTCATATCCGGTAGAATCTTCCAAGAATCGTTTTCATACTTTTTATCTAAGAAACAAAGCAGCCGTTGTACTTCGTGCATATCTTTGTGATAGACTGTTTTGTTGGTATAAACAAACGATGCGGTAGAAGAATCAAATCCGTAAGCTGGCTTTATTCCCGAAGCCCACACCAGCAGCGAAGTTCTGAAAGAACGGTGCAAAGAATAGACTATATCATAAGCATCTTCGCGAAGTTCTTTTGCAAATTTGTATGTTGCAAACACCCCCTTATGCTTCCGGCGTTTATCCAGAATTTGAATCTTCTGAACATGTGGCGATGCCCTGAAAATATCATGAGCTCTCGGTGAAGTAAGAATGTCAATGCTGGCTGATGGATATTGTTTCTGTAGTTCTTGCAAGAAAGGCAGCACGAGAATTGCATCACCAATAAACGAGGTATGGATAACAAGAATTTTACTAATCAATACTTCCACCTGTTATGCATCCAGAACCACTGCCCGGGATATTTCCTGACATATTCTTCTAACAGTGTTGTGTGCCGCTGGCTAAGCTCCTGAATGGCTTCATCAATATTATCAGGCAACCCTTCTTTTGATATTTCCTGTAGGGTGAAAGAATAATTCATATCGGGCAGACGGATTGGAAAACCAACAAGCAGTGGCGCACCGGTTTTAATGGCCAGTGCTGCAGGACCGGGAAACACCGCTGAAGACTGACCGAATAACTGAACGCGAATACCTTCCTGCGGACCCCGTTGATCCGCAGCCATCGCGACAACTTTTTTTTCAAGCAATTCTTTAAATACGTTGCGAATCGAAACGCCAAGCGGCGCAGGTTTGTTCCCCCATTTTTTTCTGACATTATTCATCCACGCATTAACATACGGGTTCCGCTGATTTTTCGTAACTATTACTAACGGATCATCCATCTGTAAACCAACACTTAAAGCAGCATACTCCCAGTTACCGAAATGGGCCGTCATGAGAATAAGACCTTTTCCCTGTTCGTATTTGCTTTTTATAAAATCGATATTTTCAACATGCAAAGCTTTAATTACATCATCAGGGGACAATACTGGTATAACAAGTATTTCAGCAAATGTTACACCCAATGCCCTGTAGTTCTCAAGTGCCAGTGCCTTGCGTTCGCTTTCCGGCATGTCAGGAAATGCAAGCTTTAGGTTTTTTAACACGACACCCTTTCTTATAGGTAAAAAGTGAAAGAAAAAACTCCCCAAAAGCAAACCAAACCGGCGGGTTTTTTGCAGGCCTAAAAAGCAACAGACTTTGCTGAAAAAAATATAGATTAAATATTCGAGTTTGTTTTGCACTACTGTCCTAATTAGTTTTTACTCGGCGTGTCCAGTAATCATCACGTAATTCGCCACGCAATGTAGAGTGTATTAGCTGATAGTCTTGATAACCGTTTAAATCAGCAAAAACAAAGATGGCACCGCCCTCTAAACCATTATAGTGCCATACCTCGTATGGTTTGTAATCGGTCTCATTCGGAAACCGTTCAATCTCACTTGGCTCTCCATGCATAATATACACCCTGCCGCGGTCTGAAAACCATCCTTTTTTCTTGAACGAGGAAAATTTATCATTTACATACCGCACCCTCTCGTAAAATTCTTTTCTGAACTCGTTATCGGGTGTTTCAGGTGCGTTATCTCGTTTTTTCCAAAACTCATAAATGAATACACGCTTTGATTCAATTGTGCTTAATCTGTTCCATTTATCAATCTCCTGAGTTGAGGCGATATACTTTGCCTGATTAAAGGCTTCAGTCAAATCCTCTTCTGATAACACGGCAAATTCAGAGGCCATATATTCATTTTCGCCTTTAAGACTGAATGATGTATCCGCAGCCGTTTGAGTATAAATGAAAAACTTCTTCTGCTTCAGGTATGTCCGTTTATCAACACTATCTATCAGAGCCAATGCCAAAGTATAGGTTCCCGTGGGATACTTCATAATATTAAGTGAACCAACCTCAACAATATTATTTTCAGTTCGACCGATGATTTTGGATTTTTTATATACTCTTTCGTTGTTTGCATTAAATAAATTTATATCCAATCGAAGTTGAGATTGTTTGGCATTCTCTTTTAACCCGAATAATTCACAATAATAAAACGCTACAGGCATATTTTGATTAAACACTCTTGTAGGGTTTGGGATAATCTCAAACGTGTTTTTGTAAAACCGGGAATCAGTGTTTTCACTCTTGCTGATTGAGTTCGCTAATTCAATATCGCTGATACTAAATGTGCCTTTGGGGTATCTTTGCAGCTGCATTTTAAAATCAATAGTAACCGGGTGGGCCTTTTTCAGGCTGTCTTCTGCTGAAGCGATAATGATATACTCGCCCGGCTTAAGATAATAAGTGAATACCCCAACTAAGCTTCGGCCATAGGTTGAATCATCTATGTTTATTTTGGATATTTGATAAACGTATTCTTTGTTTTTGGACGAATCATTTGGTGAAAAAAATTCTATTTTAAGATCTCCGGAAAACGATGCATCTTTTATAGAAATGTCTTTACTGATAAGCAAATGATAATACAGTTCAACCTGCATAACCGAGTCAACCTCCGAAAAGCAGGCAAAATCGACATCCAGACCAAGTTTTAATTGTTGTGCTTTGACAGTAACACTTGAAACCGCCAATAGTAATAAAAAGACATGAAGTAATTTTTTCATAAACAATTGTAACAATAAAAATGGGTGATAAAAGTAACTCTAAAATAAGAATAAAACTTGCATCACCCGAAATAAAAATTACTACCTTATAATAATTGTAACCAAAGCCGGTACCTTGTTTTACTGGCAGAAAAAATGATTTTTTATGCTCTTTCCCGAAAATTCACAGAATGCCCAACAAAACAGCATTATCTCGTCATTTGCGCTACTGCCAGTTTTAACACCTTCATGCCAACGCCGGGAATATCAATATGTACTATATACATCCCGCTGGCAACTTTTTGATTGTCGTTATTCTTTAAATCCCAGTTTTGAAATGTTGAACTGGCATCAGTACGATCTATTTTTCGAACCGGCTCACCGGAGAGTGCGTAAATCCTGATAGTGCAGGTGGGAGGCAGATTGGTAAACTGCACCCATTGATCATTTAACCCGTTCT
>JACPGF010000360.1 GCA_016182615.1 Ignavibacteriales bacterium | reverse complement strand
TGCTCTAAATTAAAAGAATTAAAAGGATAAAGATAACGATTTTCCGGCTGTTTCGGAAAAGTTGTTTTCAGGTTATTTTGGAGCAATTTATATTGGTTCAGGTTCACGGGAATTGCCGAAGTCAAATTCATTACACCTCTTTTTAATTTACTGGATAATAGCTAATTTGTATCTTTATTCTTCGGATTTCTCCATTACTTATTGAAAGTTATGCGGCTGTGGGTAAGCGTGCTCGAATTACTTCAAAAAATGACTCTGTTGACGGAAAAATTAATATTTCCGGGAAACGAAAAGCATTGCTCGCCGTTTTCTGCTTAGTATTTGCTGTACCACTTTTATACTCAAATGAATTAATGGATACCGGGGCAATGCACCGGTTGGGATTTGCATATATAATAGTACTTTTATTAGTGTTAATTTTAACTGCAAAACCTTCAAATCCCACTTTTAATCTCCCCCACGTAACCATCTTCTTTTCATTTGCATTACCCGCATTTCTCTATATAACTTCTGTTCATAAAAGCTCTATTGAAATGTATGGCGTTGACTTGTACCAAACAACCGCTCTTTTCATTTTCGCTTTCACTGTTACTGTTTTTATAAAGGATTTTGGAGTACAACTTATTATAAAAACAGCAGCATATAGCATTACCACTATAGCCACGGCTGTTAGTATTTTAGGGCTCATGCAGGCTTTCGGTTATAATATCCTTCAATTACCCAAAGTATCTGTGCCAGGCTCAACTTTCGCGGGTTCAAATTTTGCTGCTGAATATATTGTTGCCGCCATTCCCTGGAGTGTGATTTTACTTTTGGAGGATAAATCGCCCCGTTTCCGGTATTTGCTGTATGGAATTATTACGCTTCTTATTTCGTACTTGTTGTTATTGCGCAGCAGAGCCGGGTATCTCGCCTACGCGGCAGCATTGATCGTTTTATTATTTTATGTTCTGATATTAAAACCACATCCGGTTTCTCTTATTCCCAAAAGAAAGCTCTTTGCAACAGCCATACTTATTATTGCAATCTCAACATTAATCGGATTTTTGCAGCCTGAACATTTATACAGGAAAAGTTTTTTCGGGACAATACAAAATATATCCACAGAATCAGATATGTCGAAGGCTCGGCTGCATTTTTGGGATGCCTCAATACAGATGTTTAAATCAGATCCACTTACAGGTCTTGGCAGCGGGCAATGGGCTGCAAACTATTACAAATATTACGGCCACGAGATTACCGACAGCAATAAGTACTTCATCGAAAGTGTTAATCCTCATAACGATTATCTCGAGATCCTTTCTGAAAACGGGGCACTTACATTTTTATTGTTTGTCAGTTTTAATCTCTTCATCCTGTACAAACTATTTCAGGCAGGAAGAAAAGACATAAGGTATATCCTTATCGGTGTTTCTGTTTTAAGCACCTGCATCATTGCTTTTTTCGCATTCCCAAAAGACAGAATTGCAACGATGATACTGTTTTATTTTGGCGCTGGGATTGTTTGGTCCTTGCCATCTGCTAATGCATTTCAGATTACTCAAAGATTCTTTAAAATTTTACTAGTTCCTTTGCTAATTTTCTGTGTTTCATATATGGTTTATGTTACCGGAAGAAATGCAAATGAAAAGTTATACAAGCAGGCTATGGCATTTAAATTTAACAGCCAATACAACGAAATGCTTGGCATACTGAACGGTATTAACCGGAACATCTACGCGGTTGATGGATTCACCATTCCCCTATCGTATTATATGGGTGTCGGGCACTTCGAACTGCAGGATTACCGAAAAGCCTTAGCATATTTTGACGAAGCTTTTAAGCTTAACCATTACAATCCATTGATTGTAAACAATCTTGCTTCCACACATTATATGCTTAACAATCTAATAGAAGCTGAAAAATATTACACATTATCAAAATCCGTTTTCCCGAATTATTTTGAACCGCAAATAAATCTGCTGGCTTTATACGCGAACAGCCATAAAGACCGTTTGGCAAAACAACTATTACAGGAAATCTATCCAAAAAATCCTGAAAATTTAACATTGAAACAGATTAAGGAGTATTACTTTGAAAAACTTTAAAATTCCATTTTTGTGGATATTCCTTTTCATGTTAACGGTATTATCATGCAACCATATAACATTTAGTAAAGATTTTACTGCTTATCCACGGAAAAGCTTTGGATTGGAATATGGCATTGATAAAAGCACGAAGGAAATAACAAACTTTTATACCAAGGCAAATTCACCGCTTGATACAATATCTTTAATTACAATTGTAAAGCCTGATTCCGGAATGCAGGGAGACTCAAACCTCATAATCGATTTATACGGAGAAAACGTCAATTGGTCAATATCTGCGACAGACTCAGTATCAATTTCGTTTAATGAGCCCGGAATAATAATAAAATCAATCGTGGCTGTCTCGCAATCACATCTTTTATTTACTATAGATATTGGCAAATCAGTCCCTGTCGGTTACCGTACAGTGAGTGTTAAACATTACAGTAACGGGATATTACAAAGTGCTGCAGTTCTAACAAACGGATTTCGAATCAATCAGATAAAACCGAAATTAGTCTCAATATACCCCAATACAATGAAACAAGGTACAAGTGCTAATTTTGTTATAAAGGGGCGGAATCTCAATTGGGATTCAAGCGGCCTGAATCCTGTAGTCTCATTTTCTAGCTCGGGTATAACGGTAAATAATATAGTGATTGCAGATCCAACCACAATTACTGGGCAAATCAATATTTCCCCAACAGCTCAAATAGGCATCAGTACTGTAAGGGTCAATGATTTATTCTGGAACTTGACCCTCAACAACAGTTTCACCGTAGAAGATTCCTTACTCCCAACAATAACAAGCATCAGCCCGACCTCGTTTAATCAAGGTGATACAAACAAATTATTAAGCCTTTATGGTGATGATACCGGGTGGTCAACTTCTGGCACCGACAGTGTCCGTATTGTTTTTTCCGGCTCTGGCATATCCACAAATACGGTAACGGCAAGTTCCGGTACCATTCTCCGGGCAGGGGTTACCCTCAGTGAAAATGCCGAATTAGGATTAAGGAATATCACCGTTAAACAGTATAAAAACGGCCTCTTAACATCCGAAGCAACTGCAATTAATAAACTGACTGTGGCTGCTATGCAACCAAGGATTGATTCGATTATACCAAACAATGGCAAACAGGGAGCAAATTTTCCTATCATCATTACTGGCAGGCGGGGTGAATGGGTCTCCGGTACAACAGCAACACTTACATTTTCAGGTACAGGAATTTTAGTAAGCAACGTGCAAATATCCGGGCCAAATACTATCAATGCAAATTTAAATATTGAGCCTTTCGCTGCCATTGGCTCTAGAAATTTATCAGTAACATACACCAACCCCGGTTCAAGTTCTAAAACGATTTCGCTTGCATCATGTTTTTCAGTGAAAGATTCAATAATCCCTGTTATCAATCAAATCATTCCAGCATCAGCCAAGCAAGGCGATACAAATCTTTTCGTGGCATTAATCGGTGAGGACACCGAGTGGTCAACAACTAATGGTGATAGTATTCAAGTGAGTTTTTCAGGGAACGGAATCATAGCAGATTCTGTAACTGCATATACCAACAAACAGCTTCGGTTTAAGCTCTCATTGGATGAATATGCAGCTTTAGGTCTGCGTGATGTGATGGTTAAACAATTCAAAAATGGTATTGTAACCAGTTCACTTACTGGTTTAAATAAATTCACGGTCAATGTCATTACACCGAAATTATACTCAATAACACCCCAAACCGGTAAACAAGGAGCCAGTTTTCCGGTTACCATTACCGGGAAGGGTGTGAACTGGATATCAGGACCGTATAATTCCGTAACGGTTTCTTTGGGAACAGGTATTATAGTATCCAATCCCCAAATAAGTTCAAGTAAAACAGTTACTGCAGATATTAGTATATCACCAATTGCAACAACCGGAAGCAGAAGTGTTAACTTAACTTATTATCAACAAGGGGCATCAGGCCAGAACCTCAGTTTAACCAGCGGATTTAGTGTCATTGATTCAATATATCCTGCAATAAAAACTATTTCCCCAACATCCGCCAGGCAGGGTGATACAAACGTTGTTGTTACACTTACGGGAGAGGATACTCAGTGGTCAACATCAGGTACTGACAGTATACAAGTGAGCTTCTCTGGGTATGGCCTTTTTACCGACTCGGTAAAAGCAGTGACAAACAAACAACTGCGTTTTAAATTATCCATAAGTGACAGCGCAGGATTAGGGCTGCACGATGTTACTGTTAAACAGTTTGTTAATGGAATACTTACAAATGCCATAACCGGCGCCAATTTATTTACCATTAATAAAATTATACCAAAACTTGTTTCCATTTCGCCAATTACAGGTAAGCAAGGCTCCGTTTTTCCAGTAACAATTACCGGCCGTGGCTGTAATTGGTCCTATGGCCCGTATAGTTTAATAAATTTATCATTCTCTGGTTCCGGAATTACCGTTACAAATAAGCAAATCAGGTCATCAAATGAAGTGACTGCAGATATACGAATTTCAGAGACAGCACAAACCGGTATTCGAGATATAACGACGGTCTATACAGCATCAGGCCAGCCGGCACAATCTCTTACACTCTCAAGTTGTTTTACAGTGAAGGATTCACTGATTCCGCAATTGCTCCAAATTACTCCTGCAACAGCAGTTCAAGGTGATACCAATCTGGTAATTCAGTGCACTGGTTCAGATACGTACTGGTCAATAATGGGAACAGATAGTGTCCAAGTAGTTATCTCCGGAATTGGAATAACAACGCACTCCTTAGCCGTAATAGACAGCTTCCATTTGCGGTTAAAGGTAAATATCGGTGCAAATACATCAATTGGATACCGAAATGTTACTATCCGGCAATTTAAAAATGGTATTTTAACATCCGAGGTGACAGGAACAAATATTTTCAAAATTGACTCTCACATTCCCATACTCTTGTCGATTGTACCAAATTCAGGCAAACAGGCGACAAACTTCCCCATTACCATTACCGGCAGCGGGGTCAACTGGGCTTCTGGTGCATATTGCTGGGCAGTAGTGTCGCTTTCCGGCACAGGAATTTCTGTA
>JACPGF010000359.1 GCA_016182615.1 Ignavibacteriales bacterium | reverse complement strand
TTTTTGCACTTTGTCGCTGTGTATAGCATCTGCACTAATACCAGCCTTTTGCAAAAAACGGGCAACATATTCGGCGCCGTATTTAGTACGGGTAAAAACCAGCACGGAATCTGCTTTGCTTTCTTCAAGTACGTGCAAAAGTAAACGTTTCTTGTTTATTTTCGCAACAAAATAAACACCCTGCCTAATTGCATCAACTGTCGGCGAATCCGGTGTAATTTCAATGGTTACCGGGTCGTGTAAAATGCTTTCGGAAAGTTTTGCAATTTCAGGGGGGATGGTTGCGGAGAATAAAAGGTTTTGCCGTTTTTCAGGCAGAACTTCTAAAACTTTTTTAATATCGTGAATGAAGCCCATGTCCAGCATCCGGTCAGCTTCATCCAGAACAAAAATTTGGACGTGTGAAAGATTGATAAATTTCTGGTCAAGTAAATCAAGCAGCCTGCCCGGAGTTGCTACTAATATATCAACACCTTTTTTAAGCGCATCTGTTTGTGCTTTTTGCGGTACTCCGCCAAAAACAACCACATTGGTTAAACCGGTCAATCTGCCGTAGGTCGAAAAACTTTCACCTATTTGCAAGGCTAACTCGCGGGTGGGTGAAAGGATTAACGCGTGGATGACTTTTTTCTTGTTGGCATGTGCTTTTTCTGTGTGGAGTAACTGTAAGATCGGGACGGCGAAGGCTGCTGTTTTTCCGGTACCGGTCTGCGCGGAACCGAGAATATCGCGTCCTTCCAAAATTTTTGGGATCGCCGCAAGTTGTATCGGCGTCGGAGTTTCATAACCTTCGGAGGTTAATGCTTTATGTATGGGGTTTATAATTTCTAATTGTTCAAATGACATTGGATAATAATCCTGATATTAGGCCATTTAAGATGCGTTGTTATTTGTTCTATTTTGTGGCCTGGTGAATGAATGACCCGAGAAGAATTGCAGTCAATGTAGCTGTTGAAGCATCTTTTTGGTTATTATAGCTATAATGTATAATAAAGAATTCAAATTACAAAATTAATTATTGCATGGTAAATGTCATTATTTTGCCAAAATGGCATACAAAAGCGGCAGCCAATTAAATGAGTGCCGCTTCAAATGGTCTGGCTGATTTTTTGATAATTTTTAATTTAGTTCCGAGTGCATCAGAAATTCCTTAGTCCGCTCATCAGCCGGGTTTTCTAATAGGTTCTGCGTTGTATTTATTTCGATAATTTCCGATTTACCCATGAAGGCCAAATAGTCGGCAATACCTTTAAGGAAACGGACTGAATGGGAGACGATAACAAGCGTGTGCCCGGTATTCACGAATTCTTTTAATAATTTCCTCACATCCCCGCTCCTGATTGGATCAAGTGCACTTGTGGGTTCATCCAGTAAAAGCATTTCGGGATTCATTGCCAGGGCACGCAATATTGCTACACGTTGCTGCTCGCCGCCGGATAGTTCATCGGGATACTTGTTTATATGCTGTTCAAGCCCCAGTTTTTTCAGAAGATTTTTTGGCTTCCGTTTCAGCTTCTGCTTTGGGTTTGCCATTTACCTGAACGGGTGCTTCGGTAATATTTCCTAAAACAGTTAGATGCGGAAACAGGTATAAATGCTGAAACACGATTCCCGATTTTTTCCGGAAATCCCACAGCTTTTCTGATCTTGCGGAGCTTTCTTCAGCAAGTATCGTTGTGTTATTTATGGTAATACTGCCTTTATCGAATGGCATCAACCCGCTTAGGCACATCAACAAAGTAGTTTTGCCATTACCCGAAGGTCCGATAACTCCCAGAATTTTTCCCGATTCGAGTTCAAGCCCAACATTATTTAAGAGCAATGTGTTTTGAGCAGATTTTGTTAGTCCGGTTATCTTAATCATTTTTCAGCTCCCGAGGTAATAATGCCGGTAGATTTTCTGTGCAGCCGCTGCTCCAGTTTCCGTGCATAATGAGCCAGAGGCAGGCTCATCGCAAGATAATAAACAGAAACAATCAGACCCATACTTAAATAACTTTGCGTGGCGTTGGCAAGTTCTCTGTATGCAGTAGCCAATTCCCAAACAGCAATAGCAAAAGCTGTTGATGTGTCTTTGAACAATGCCACAAAATCATTGGTCATTGGCGGAAGGGCAACACGGAATGCCTGCGGAAAAATAATTCGCCTGAAAGCCTGTACCGGGCGCATCCCCAACGAATAGGCAACTTGCCATTGCCGTTCAGGAACAGCTTGAAATGCAGTACGGTATATTTGGGATTCATACGCGGCATAGTTTAATCCCAAGCCAACAACAGCCGTTAGCCAGCCGGGAAGAGTAATACCAATGACAGGTAAACCGAAATACAAAAAAAGTAATTGTACAAGAACAGGAGTGCCCCTGAAAAACTCAATATAAATGGTGCAAAGTGCCCTGACAAAAGTACCGCCGTTGGACTGCCCGACGGAAAGCGGGATTCCCAGAATTACCGCGATAAACATTGCACCGAAAGCAATAAGCACGGTTACGGAAGCAGCTTTCAGGAGCTTTATTAAGGCTTCAAACCAGTTAAACTTGGCATTGGTCATATCATAGGCAGCTGTTTTTACCGAGCGCAGTTTGAGCTGTTCTTCATCCCACATTTGCCATTTGGTAAAAATCTTCTCGACGGTGCCATTGTTTACTAAAGTATCAATAGCCATGTTTATCCGTCCGGTAAGTAAACTATCCTCCTTGCGGATTCCAACAACGTAAGCGCCGGTTTGGAATGGTTTACCGGCTGACTTTAATTTGGGGTTTTGCCGCGCATAAAACATTTCTCCGGCAACATCCATTATCACTGCATCAACCCGCCCGATTTCAAGATCCTGATATGCACCCACGGGATCCTGATAGGGTTTTGCATTGTAGCCACCGCTCTCGAGCAAACGGGAAGCCGCACAATTAACCAGAGTGCCAACTGACTTATTATATTTTTTACAATCCTCGATTGATTTAATAAGTGTGTCGGTGCTTTTTACGGTTAACTGTAAACGGAAAAGGTAATAGGGCTTGCTAAATAAAACCTCTCGGGCTCGGTCTTCGGTGGGTTCAAAACCGTCAATAATAACATCAAATGCTTTGCGTTGTAACGAAGCCACTATGCTTTCCCAATCAGTCGGAACGAAATCAGCTTTCATTCCCATTTGTTTTGCTAATGCTTCAGCAAAATCGTAATCAAATCCAATGTAGGATTGAGGATTAGCCGGATCGGTATAAACATAGGGCGCTCCGCCGCTCGGATCACCGCCCCAACGTAAACTTTGCTGGGGGAAAACTGTCAGTGAGCTTATCACGAACAGGGCACAGAAATATGCAAACTTTTTCGTTGTAAGGATACCTCTTTGGAATTAGTTTGCTAAAATTAAAAATTTGCATGGAATTATGAAAGAACGAAATTAATTATGAGTGATGAGTTAGGAATTATGAATTATGAATTATGAGTTATGAGTTATGAATGATCTAAGTTAATTGAACTCAAAGAGAGTGGAAAATGATGCGCGTTAAACGAAAGAGAAACATTTAAAAGTCAATCCGGAAAAATTGTATAGTGCCGAGCGAATAATATTGTTTGTTAACAAAACAACAAATATACATGCTCATCCTTCGCTGCTCGCCGCTCGCTATGTGCTCAACACTCAACACTCAACGCTCATCACTCATAGTTCATAATTCATAACTCATAATTGAAAATTAATTCCTATTTTTCCAGTAAAGAAAAACTCAGTTCATTTAAATAGAGGTTCAGATGAATTTTGCATTTACCGAAGACCAGTTAATGGTTCAGGAAGCCGCCCGGGAGTTCGCGGAAAAAGAAATAGCTCCGACCGCAGTTGAACGTGATATACAATGTTCATTTCCCTATGAGATAATTAAAAAAATGGGAGAACTTGGTTTTATGGGTATGATGGTCTCACCGGACTATGGCGGTGCAGGGTATGATACCGTGAGCTATGTACTCGCGATGATGGAAATCTCAAAAGTTGACGCGAGCTGCGGCGTGATCATGTCGGTTAATAATTCGTTAGTTTGCTGGGGGCTTGAGCAGTATGCTTCAGAGCATATCAAGCAGAAATATCTGCTGCCACTTGCACAGGGCACCAAATTGGGGGCTTTCGCCCTTTCTGAGCCAGAAGCCGGCAGTGATGCAACTAATCAAAGAACCTACGCGGAAAAAGATGGTGACCACTACGTGTTGAACGGTATTAAAAACTGGATAACCAATGGTATTTCTGCTGACTATTTTTTAGTAGTTGCCCAAACGGACAAAGAAAAAGCGCACAAGGGTATAACAACTTTTCTTGTCGAGAAAGGAACGCCGGGATTTGAGCACGGTAAAAAGGAAGATAAGCTTGGTATTCATAGTTCAGACACCTGCTCTCTAACGTTTAGTAATTGCCGCGTACCTGTTGAGAATATTATATGGGAAGAGGGTAAAGGTTTTAACTTTGCGATGAACACCCTGAATGGCGGGCGCATCGGCATTGCTTCTCAGGCACTTGGAATTGCACTTGCTTCTCTCGAAGCCTCGGTAAAATATGCAAAACAGCGTAAATCCTTCGGGACGGAAATCGCGAATCATCAAGCGATACAGTTTAAACTTGCTGATATGTCGGTTAGGTTCGAAGCAGCTAAGGCATTAACACTGCAAGCTGCGGCATTGAAGGATGCCCACAAAAGTTATGTGAAGGAATCGGCAATGGCCAAGTTGTATGCCTCGAAAGCAGCTGTTGAAAATGCACTGGAAGCAGTGCAGATACACGGCGGTTACGGTTATGTCCGCGAGTATCTTGTAGAGCGGTACCTCCGGGATGCAAAAATTACTGAGATTTACGAAGGGACATCCGAAATCCAAAAGATGGTTATTGCACGTTCGCTGTTGCAATAGACCATTTTTCTCATATTAGACGATTGGACCCCGCTACTTTGCGGGGTTTTTAATATGGTCACTCCTCTATGTACTAACCGTTTGCGTTACTTTAAACTCTGTCGGGTTTTATACGATAATTAGAATGATGTTAGATTTGTTCTTTTAACTCATAAAAGACGATTTTTTAAATGGATTTATTTCTGAACATGCGTTTAGTTGGGGCTTCTTTGAGTAAATAAAAAGAACTTCGGATTAGCTGATTAGATAAAAACTTGTTGTATTATTAGTAATGTTTAAATAATGAGAAATCTATGAATTGGTTCAGGAATCAAAAAATCAAGCGTAAACTCTATCTGAATTTCGCACGCCTGCTGCACGCGATGCCTTATTTCGTTAGAACGTTCTCCGCCAGCCTCCGATGACAGCTCTTTATACTTTACCGGCAGCACTTCAATGTTTATATCTATCCTGTCCAATAGCGAACCTGAAATGCGCGACATATATTTCTGTATCATTTGATTGCTGCAGGTGCATTCCTTTGTTATATCCTTATCATATACCATTAACAGCATATGGAATGTTTGCGCTATTTAAATATCTGCTAAATTGATAGATGATCTGTACTTAATGTTACATTATAATAAGCATTGGTAGTAGCCAAACTGGTTAAACCATTATTAAATGGTTGGCCTGGTGTGCTTCCAATTATCAAGAACCTGCGTATGTAGCAGAATCAACGATGTAGAATAAAAATTTTTTAATCAGGCTGCCGTAAAAATATATCTCTTTAAACTAAACACCGTCGATTTATAATCGCGACTTCATTGTTTCATGCTTCAACATTGAATAACAAGTAAATTGTTGGTGCATTCTCTCTAATTCGCAGCAAAGTATTTACACGCTAAACATAAGCACGGAAAACTTTTCATTTATATTGAATCAATAATAATAATTACCATAGCGTTCCCATAATCCTTGGGGATTATCTTTGTCGTTATTACACAATTACCTTTAGCATCATACTTTTTTGATTCTAACTTCACTTCTTTTGGACAAATTAAATTGATTGGTATTGTGCAATCATCCATATTAGTGGAAATTGGGAAAGAACCTTCAGCAATTTTATATATTTTATCCTTGGCTAATTCGTCGAAATAGTTACTAATTTCATCGTTTAAAGAAGAACTGATTATTTTCCCAACTGATGGAATTAAATCTATACCGGCTCCTACTAAGCCCTTCAGGATTTTTAAAAGTATTTTTTCAACAGCGCTTTTCTTTATCGCAGATGATATTTCGATAAATAGAACGCAATCTGAATCTATTTTTTGTCTGAATAGCATTTTATCCTGCCATTCTTTTTCATAAATAGTTTCCTTGTTATCCTCAAGTTCCATGTTTACAATTGTCGAAACTTGTTTAGTCCCACTTTCCGGATAATGAAGAGTGAATTTAATTGTATTTACTCCTTTCTCATCGAAAGTACCATTCTCCATTACTCGCACACTTTTAAGTAAAATATCAAATTCTTTTGCCATGATAGTAACTCCTAATAATTATTTGGATTAAGTAAAACTACTAATAAAGCTCCAAGAGAAGTCGAAAAACGTTCTGTGGAAAATTTCCTACCACGATGCTTTAGATAATGGGATACAGCTTGTTTAAATGTACAAAAAATAAAAGCGCTTGTCAAACATTATTTGCAAAAGCGCTTTCAATTTTTCATTCTGCCATATTTATAATAAGTATTTATCTTCACCAAAAATTAATGTCTATTTCCTCTCGGATATACACAATAAGACAAAGCATGTTTAATTTAAGAGCAAACCAGAGAAGAGTATTATCAAAGTAATCTACCTAAAACAATTCAGTGTTTCCACAACTCAAGGTCTAAACTGCTGTATTGTACTGCTTCGCTTACGTGGTGCGCAAGGATGCTGAGCGAACGCTCTAAATCGGCTATGGTGCGGCTTACTTTCAATATACGGTCGTAGGCGCGGGCGGAAAGACCGAGCTTGGCCATGGCCATTTTGAGCGCCTCTGAACCGGCGGTATCGAGCTGGCTATACTTACACATTTCTGCGCTGCGCATGTCGGCATTCTTGTAGATGTAATCGTATGATTTAAATCGATCGATCTGAGTTGTTCTTGCCTCCTGCACGCGGTATCTTATATCGCTGGAAATCTCGCCGCCTGCTTCCGATGAAAGTTCTTTGTATTTTACAGGAAGTACTTCAATATGAATATCAATCCTGTCGAGCAGCGGGCCGGAAATTCGCGACATGTATTTCTGTATTATCTGTTGGCTGCATGTACATTCTTTAAATGGATCAGTATAGAATCCGCATTGCCATTCATTCATTGCCATTCATTCATTGCCATTCATTCATTGCCATTCATGCTTCTTAACAATTGACTTTTGAGAATTTTTTATTTAGATTGATATCGTTACCATTAATGGAGTTAGTAAAGGGTACTTGAAGAGTTCTCTAATACGCCATTTGGGTGCTGAAACCATTGATATACATAAAAAATATGGGAGTAGTTATGTTTGCCAAAGTTGTTGTTTTATTTTTATTATCTGCTTTACTGCTTAATGCCCAATGGGTTAATCGGAATAGTGGTGTTTCCTCTACGCTTAATGATATTGCCATACTTGATTCAATAACTGTTATTGCTGTTGGTGACGGTTGTACTATTATCAAAAGTACTGACCGCGGAACAACATGGCAGAAGATTACTGTATCTGCTGCTTTTAATTTAAAGAGTGTTTTCTTTATTACACCCAAGGTTGGCGTGGCTGCGGGAAATGGAAGCAGTATTCTGGCAACCACGAACGGGGGAGTAAGCTGGTCTGAAATAAATCATAACAGTTCTGATGCAATTACATCCTGTTTTATAAATGGGCCTATTATTGTTCTCGGTATGGAAAATACAGGTATGTTATATTCTTCTAACAGCGGCCAAACATGGAGTGTTAGGGCTACCCCTCCGGGAAAAGTTTACAGCTTCATTTATGATTTTCAATCAAGTAATATATATGCGTGTTGTGGCTCTGCAGTGTTAAAGTCTGAAGATTTTGGGGACACCTGGAAAAATCTCAATGTTGGGGGTACCATGTGGGGTGGATATAGAGCCTCGGTGTTAAAAGGCGAAAACCGTATCGTTATTGTTGGTCTCGGCGGCGATTTACCATCGTATCCGGTTTTGGCATATAATCAACCGGGGGACTCGGTTTGGAATTTCCGCGAACTTATCTGGCATTGGGATACCGTGTTAGTTGATGTTGCGCCAGTATCTTCGAACGTCTATTATTTCCTTCAGAGTAACGGCACTATTTATCGTTCTACTGATACAGGCAAAACACTTGTTCCAGAGCATATCAATGCATCTCCTAAAATAAAACGTATTCAATTTCATGATGCCTCTCTTGGTTACGCGGTTGGTGAATCGGGCATAGTATTTACCCGTTATGAAACAACTGCAACAGAAGACCATGAACAAGCCGGGACAATTAGGAGTATGCAATTGAACAATTATCCAAATCCATTTAATCCGGAAACACGGATTAAATTTTACCTTCCGGATGCTCAGCAAGTGCAGCTAAACCTCTATAATTCACTTGGCCAGCTGTTATCGGTTTTAGATAATGGCTATAAAAGTTCAGGAGAACATGAATTAGTTTTTAATGGCACAGGCTTTCCTTCCGGGATCTATATTATTCAGTTAAAATCAGGAACGCAATTAATTAATAGACAAGTGATGTTATTGAAATAGTTCTTCTGTAGTTTTGTGTAACTACACATTGGGCACTATTTTAAACTGCCAAAGATAAACTATAGCAGAAAAGGTAAAATCAATTCTTTGGATTCCTATATATTTTTAGAGAACATGGCTGGGGTAAATACCTGCGAATTCTGGAGAATTATGTCGTCCCGGTGGTGGGTATCACCTTACTCAAAATGGAAGTAATGCATTAACTCAGTTGGGCTGAAGCACATTTCGGTTGGAGCTTTTAACCCCAGGATGAATCCCAACCCATCTAACTACGCTCGACTTTGTTTAACATAAGCCGAGTAGTTACCTGAGCTGGAATTATGGTCGCAAGTCAAATAGAGCACAGTTTCCTTTTCAGATAACCAACAATTTTCATATAGTGCCGAATAAACTATTTTAGGAACCCTTCGTTTAAACAAAAAAAGCCGTCTGCTATTCAGCAGACGGCTTTTTATCAAATGAGTTTTACTCTACACTTTTAATTACTTGTGCAGGTTTAACCGTGGGTTTTGCAACCCGTTTTGTTGAAGGGGTAATCCCGCCAATAAAGTTATAAGAATTATTGTCAACAAGTGTCAAATCGGAAAAGTCTACAAACAAATCGCCATTAACATCGGTAGTTAAATAGCCTGAGGCAAAGTTATATGAATCGTTGTCAATGAGGGTAAGGTCTGAGAAATCAATAAAGTTATCCTGATTAACATCACCTGAATAGACACACCATTTGGTGCCCTTCAGAATCATGTTGCTGCCGGTAGCTTGTGTTGCAGCGGTTGTAAAATTGTAATTAACGGTTGAGCCTTTTGCAAATACCTCACCGGAGGTTTTACTCCATGTCTCAATAAAATTACGGCCCTTAAAAACCAGATAATAGGTGCCTGCGGCGGCTTTTGTAAATACTCCGCGTCCTGAGAAAGTAGTATCATCGATAACAACAAAAGCCGAATCGATGAAAGCATACGGTGTGGTTATGTTTGCAAGATAAACCTTCGCGGTATCCTGCAGCCTGAGCGTGCCCGTTACTTCATCATAATAACCTTCGGGGATAGCGGTAATGTTTGCGTAGATGCCAAATTCACCACCGGTAAGGTCGCCAAAATTAGTTATGCCGGTCATTTTCAAAGAATCGCTTGCAGCAATTGCAGCATCATACCCTGTCCAAGTCGAGCCATTCCACAGACCGGTAAACATTTGTTGTTCGTCTCCGGTTACTTCTGTCGAAGGATACCGTGCAGTAACATCTGCATTAAAACCGGAAATTCCTGTGGAAGCGATTGTCCAGTATCTGTTTAGATAATTCCTGACTTCTGCCAATTAGTACGACAAATCAGGTGAAATTTTACTAATAATTTTCTTTGCCAGAGGGCTAACCTCGGAATTAACAGAAAAAGTCGTATCTGTAATTTTGTTGTATAAAACTACTTCTTTGATTTCCCAAATCTCATCAATAAACTGGCTGATGGAATGCTCGGTTTTAATCTCCAAATATT
>JACPGF010000358.1 GCA_016182615.1 Ignavibacteriales bacterium | reverse complement strand
GGGAAAAGAAACTTCCGAAAATACTACATGGCTGGGAAGAATTGATTATAGCAGGATGAGTGATCCAAATTATACAGAGCTTACATACACCAGAAAAATTCAACCCTACAAAATTGAATATGTCCTTTCCTTTCCGGTAAACAGCATACAGATGGAGCTTGAAACATTTGGCCTTTCGGCTGAAATGCAATATAAAATCTTTGCCGCCCCTTTTGCTGAAGTAAAAGTTTTAGCCGGTTTTGGTCTTTTCCGGTGGAATTTTAAAAGAGGCACCTACAAAGATTCACTGACAGCAGATATTCCTATTGGTGATACCTCAACAACAACCAAGAAAGAAATAGTTGATGTTTTTAATCTGACGGCTAACTCGCAGCAGGATTGGTCGGGCGGTTTTTATACCGGTTTTGATGCCGCTTTCAAGTTGTATAATCCGGTATGGTTTACTGTTTCGGCACATTATAAAAACATTCTGGGTGAGTTGTGGCCAACCTTAAAAATCGGATTGGAAAATGTTTCCGGGTTACAAATGACCGAGTACAGGATGGGTATCATGATAAAAATAGATCCGGTGAAGAATAGGTAACCCTTTTTACTGAGGTGAAAATTTGGCTCTAATTAAGGAGCGTGGATATTCTGAAAAGGATGTTATGTTATAGTTGACATTCGACCAGAGTTTGGGTTCGATTCTATTAATTAAATTGTGAGATGGCTAAAGTTCCTGTGAAAGCTCACTCACTCAAAGTTACTCTCGTAAAACAATAAGATTTGGCTGAAGCTCATTTAACTAAGTCCTATTTAACCCCCGGTTTACCTAATGCCTCCTCGAAGGTAAAGTGACAGCTGAAGGGATGGATTTTGAGCTTCCCTAGCGAAGGAGGGACTAAGGGTGAGGTTGTATTGTTTTAGCCGTATTAACATTGCCTAGAAATGATTCACATCTCCGATACCGGGCTTAGCTTCACCCTGTTGTTTAAGCATAATAAACGCCAAATGGCCTAAAAATTAACACTGCTGCTAAATAAATTTTATATATTTTCGATAATACATAAAAAGGTATGCGGTAATTACCGTAAATCTCCGTAATTAACTCAAAAAAAAATGAGGACGGTTATTTTATGAACAGTGAAGGAAGACATTCTTTTCCACTTATCGGTGAAAAATTTCCCGAGACTCACGTGCAGTCCACGCATGGTATGATTAATCTGCCATTAGATACCGAGGGTAAATGGCTGGTGTTATTCAGTCATCCTGCCGATTTTACTCCCGTTTGTACTACTGAAATAGTTGCTTTTGCAAAGCGGTATGATGAATTTAAAAAATTGCACACAGTTTTAATTGGCCTGTCCATCGATCAGATATATTCGCATCTTAAATGGATTGAATGGATTAAACAGAATATCGGTATTACTGTTCCATTCCCTATTATCGCGGATGATATTGGAAACGAGGCAATGAAACTGGGAATGATACATCCCGGTAAAGGAAGCAGTACCGTTCGTGCGGTTTTTATCGTTGATCCTCATGGAATAATCCGTTTGATCAGCTATTATCCACAGGAAATTGGCCGTCAGGTTGATGAGGTAATTCGGTCTCTGAAAGCCTTGCAGGTTGCCGATGCCGAGAAAGTTTCCCTGCCTGAAAACTGGCCGAATAACGAATTAATTGGAAATAAAGTAATTCTACCACCTCCCAAAGATGTTCAAACCGCAGAAAGCCGCTTGAAGAATAACGAGGGTTATGACTGGTGGTTTACTTACAAAAGCAGAAATTAATACGAATTGTTTTTACCCTGTTATATATTGTTGTTTAACAGGAACAAACTTGAGCAGTTGCAGCCTCTCCTTCTGTAACCGCTCAAGTTTAATATTTTAACTATCCCATCTAAACGATTCCATTAAAAAAGAAAATCATCAGGGTTGCAGCCGCAAAAAACCAACGCTGCCAAGGTCTATTGTACTTGCTGAAAAAAGCAATCACTGCAATAATCCAAAGAGCGCAAAAAGCAAGTGAAGGAATGGTGAACATTTTTTCCGGCTGCAATATGGTTCTATTCATCGCGTTCGACTCAATAAAGTTTATAACCGGGATAATAAAAAATCCGTAAAGGCTAAAGCAGATAAGAGTAAACAGTGCAAATTTCCTCACCTTCGAGCCGTCCGAAAAAAATTCTAAACCTATCCGTACTGCAAGTAGTAAACCAAGATACAGAAAGAAATAGTACACCGACATAATAGACATTGGTATTTTGGGATAACACAGTGTTGTTAATACCGTATTCCCGGCAGGAATTGAAAACACGGAATCTTTATACATGAGTGAAACGGAGTACGAAACTTTTGCCGGAAGTTGTTTCACCGGTATATGGGCAGTCAGCAGTTCACCTTTTTCTGTAGAAACAAACGGGATAAATGCCGTATCGTGCATATTCCCGTAAACCGAGACTCTCCCACTCAGAGTGTTTATATCTGTTCTCACGCGCAACGTGAGTGTATCTTTAATGTGTGTTTTTTTCTCAAATACGTAGGTTATTTTTTTTGCATCCATTCCCGTAGTACCGCTAACCGGGAAATTGGGATTGGACACAGACCTGATATAACCAATAAGAAATACAATAAAAAGGGATGAAGCCCAAAGAATAAAATTTTGCTTTTTCATGAATCCGGAATTATTAAATTTGAATCCGAATTTACAGAATTAAAGAATTACAGAGCGGAAATTTTTATTGTCACCTGAAAATATGTTTTAATGCCGGTACACAGGACAAGTTCTAAATTGTTATGTACAAATAAAAAAATGACCGCTCATTTTTGAGCGGCCATTGTATTTTTACTATTTTAAGAGTACCAGTTTTTTTAAACCGGTGAAACCGTTAGATTCAATGCGGTACAAGTAAATACCACTGCTGAGGTTTGCCGTATTAAACCTTGTTTTATGTTTGCCAGCATCCTGAAACGCTTCAACAAGGGTTGCAACTTCATTACCAAGTATATCGTAAACCTTTAGGGTAACCCTGCCAGCTTTTTCTAATTGATAGTAGACATAACGCATGGTTACGCAAAGCTGTTTTGAAATTTCTCGAGCGCTCAGTCGTGTAGTTTTATAAAGTCGACACACTTGTTCGGCAATTTCATCTTTCATACATTCAGCATAGTGAATCGGCGCAGACTGTGCAAGCATATTAGTTTAACCTACGCCTGGACTACAATGGGCGGCATAAAATGCCGCCCATTAAAATCTACGAACTGGAGCCGTTGCGCGGAT
>JACPGF010000340.1 GCA_016182615.1 Ignavibacteriales bacterium | reverse complement strand
GGCTCTTCCGGTTCCCTCTCCTTTGGGGAGAGGGTTAGGGTGAGGGCTGTTTTTAGCGTAAAAACAAACATTTTACTCTGCTAATGACCATCTCAATAAAAAATGGGGTATTTCGTTTTTCTAACTTAATAATTATGAAAATTTTGCAAAACAGGATATAATCAATTGAGACATAATAAGCCCCATTCGGGGCGAAATATCTATAGCAAACACATTCTCCAAAAAAGATTGGCGTGCCGTAGGTACGCAATAAATGAATAGTTAATAATTCAATCACCACATGTTAACTTCTCAATTTCAAAAATAATCAGGGTACTAATTGGTCATCTTGCTGATGAATCAATGCCCCGCATTGATGTGGGACTTAAGTTGACACGTTTACCTCCCTTGGGAGGCATTGCCTTCGCAAGGAGAGGAAAGTTCCAAATCAAAACCCAGTCCATAAGTTGACACCATAGCACTCTGGGACTATATAAACATGAGATTTCTATTTTTCTACCATAATTTTGTCCCGCTGGGACTTAAGAAAATAGTTAAAATAGTTTTCTTATGATCATTCGATGTTTTTTTCACTGGGCAGTTACCATTTTTCACATGACGCAAAAGTAATTACTTTACAGAAGCCAGTACACGTTCAGCATCTGCTGTATAATTCTGATCCAGCAGGCAGCGTGCGTATTCGGATGCGAATTCCTCAGCGCCTGAGGATAATTTATACGCGGCCTCATACTGCTTCAGCGCTAAAGACTGTAATCCGTTCCGCTCGTAAAATTTTGCCAGAAGGAACGCGTTCACCGCCGATTTATCCTCCATTCCCTCATTTTTCAGGGTTGTGGCAGAATCGGTAATCGCGGTTCGGAACGATGATGTTACCAAAGAAATAGAGCGGTTGCCGCTGTTTACTGACTGGTTCTGGGACTCGGAGACTATCCACTGATATGGCAGTCCCGGAACAAGGCCATACGGTGCAAGGTCCGTGGTAAGTGATGTATCGCCGGCTTTTATTTACCAAAACACTAGTTAAGAAAGAGGGTCTCACAATTTTTCGAAAATTTTTAAAGAAAAATAGCAACTCCTGTTTGTAAAATAAAAACCGTCTGCCTGCCGAGTACCTTTACTCGGATAATTTTAAATACTCAAGAAAATCAGGAAGAGAAGCATTTTCAAAGGCGGCTTTAACACTGCGGAAACCCTCCCCATATATAGGATGAGCATCCTTTTCTATCCTTGTTATAAGTTCTTTTACATCCGGAGATGATTTTGCAAGAAGATAGCGGTACGCGACAAAATTACAGCTTCCTTCTAACATCAGTGTGGAAAAATTCCGTTTTGAATTTTCCCGTAACCAGGCATGTGTCAATTCATGTGCAATAATTGCTTGTATGGTAACCGCGGGCAAACCGTTAAGGGTATAAATTGTATGCTCCGTGGAGGAGCTGATTTGATACCCGAGTATGGAAGAAGACTTTGTTTCAGAATAACAAAAGCCGCGCAAACCGCTCGGCGGAAGTATGTTATTGGATACAAGCCTCAATTGATCAAGATTGACAACGACAAGCGAGACAGCCTCTCTCCTTAAATTCATACCCATTGCCGAGAGAGAGTCCATAACTTCATCTTTAAGAGCTTGTATCTCCTCATTTTTGAATACAGCCAGCTTATAACATGTCTTGCACGCAGCCCGCCCATCTGAAAATAATTGTCCGGCAAAGACAGAAGCATCGCACACTAGCCTGCCGCAGTTATCGCAGGACTTACACTCTTCGGCATGGAAGGTGTGAAATTTTTCATCATACGTGTTTACAAGATATTCACCTTCAATCGGTTTGCCGCAGATAACGCACTTAGGAACAACAAAATTTTTAAAACAGTCGGAATGATATAATTTCTGCTCCCATGTAATAAATTGGTCTTCCAAACTTTTTTTGCAGTATGCACATAATAATCCTGCTTTCTGAGCAGCACACTCTTGATGGAAATAGATGGAATTGAATTTTGTGAAGGTTCCCTGAATAGGTTTTTTGCATTCAGCACATAAAAAATGCTCCGGATGATAAGTGTACCCGTCAATGCTAAGTGATTTTGATTTTATCTGTTTGCCGCAGCCGGCACATTTTTTTTTCTGCTGCGAGAAAGTTGCCCCAGTACCGGCTATTAAATATGCAAGCAGTAAAACGACAATTACATTCCTTGTGAGCATCATGGGAGTTTGTTAAAGTTTTCTTTATTTATTTCACTCATCTCGAATACCTGTTTAATGGGTATGCAAAGATAACAATAAAAAGCTTCGAGATGGAACCACTTGGTGGTATTTTGAATATTTATCACCAAACCAGACTTTATTTTGTAAGGTTTTAGAGTTACTTTTAG
>JACPGF010000332.1 GCA_016182615.1 Ignavibacteriales bacterium | reverse complement strand
TTCAACAAATGGCGGAAGTACATGGAAACTCTCAACCATTAATAAAAATGGTGCGCCGATAAACAGTAGGGCTGTATTTGTTTCTGAGGAAACTTCGGAGCGGGATATCAAAGGGGAGTCTCCCAAATCCCCGACCTCAACTTCGGCTATTAACTCGATTCAAATGCTAACAGAACAAATGGGTTATGCTGTAGGGTCGAACAGTGCTGTTTACAAAACCACCAATGGCGGAATGACTTGGGATTCTTTAACCACTACCATAACAGCCGCAATGAATTTAAGTAAAGTGTTTTTCCTCAATGCAAACATTGGCTGGGTTACTTCAAAGACTGCCAACGCCTCGGGCACGATCTTTAAGACAACCGATGCCGGTGCTACATGGACACAGCAATCACTCGGCAACGGCCTTACCGGGTCCTCAACTCAAGTTTATGGTTTTCAAATGCTCAATGAAAACGTCGGTTGGGCTCTTAATTATACTCCCCGCCCTTATAAAACGACAGATGGCGGTGCCACGTGGACGCTGCAAAACCTCGTTGATAATTTTGGCGGATTCTTGTATGATGTCAAAATGTTTGACGAAAATAATGGCTTCCTCGTTGGCAGTTCAGGCCGTGTTTATAAAACAACAAATAGCGGTACAAACTGGGATACGGTTAGTATTCCTACAAGAAGCTATGCACTGTATAAACTGTTATTTGTTGACGCTAATAATGCTTTCATTTCAGGTGCTACCGGTACCATTTTCAAATCAACAAATGGCGGCTCAACATGGGATCTTGAAAATACCGCGGGATCAACAATGTACAGTATCGCTGCAAGTGGTGTGAATAATGGAGAAGTAACTCTTTTCTCCGTTGGAACTTTAGGTTATGGATTCAAACGGACGCTGTCTGTAACAACCCCAACCACCATCACGGTAACCGCACCTAATGGCGGTGAAACATGGGTTTCAGGTAGCACAAAGAATATCACATGGAGTTCATCCGGTGTGGCCAATGTTAAAATTGAACTAACCACGGATAACGGCACGACATGGTCAACCATTTCGGCCAGTACACCAGCTACACCCGCATCTTATAGTTGGACTGTTCCGGCAGTGAATTCAACACAATGTAAGATCATGATTTCCGATGTGGCAAACGCTGCAATAAATGATATGAGTAATGCAAGTTTTAGCATTACCACAGCAGTTCTTATTGATATACCGATGTCTGTTGCCGCCGGCTGGAATATGGCAGCTGTATCGGTTCTAGCACCAAATATGACCGCGTCAGTCCTTTTCTCAGGCTCGAATGCTTCAGTATTCGGATTTGATAATGGCTATGTAGCAGTTACCGACCTTATGAATGGAAAAGGTTACTGGGTTCGTTATGCCGCTCCGGCAACCTTCACAATTTCCGGTACGGCAGTTGCCTCAACTACCGTTCCGATTGTAACTGGCTGGAATATGGTTGGTATATATAAAGATACCGTAACGGTTGCGGGTATTACAACAACCCCGGCAGGAATTGTTAATTCGAATTATTTTGGGTTTGATAACGGTTATGTGAATGCAGCAAAGTTAGCACCCGGAAAAGGATACTGGGTACGGGCTACACAAGCAGGTACTCTAAATCTCCCTACACCAACAGCCAAATTTGGAGTTGGCAATACGGCTGTAAACAGTACAGGAAAAATTATCATCACCGATAAAAATGGTAAAACGGGCGTACTCTATAGTGCAACAAGTGAATCTGAACTTAACCGTTCCGATTTACCACCCGTTCCTCCAGTTGGTACTTTTGATGTGCGTTTTGCTACGCAAAGAAATGCTGCTGTATTCGGTTCTGATAAACAATTGGTTAACATTGAGGGTGCACAGTATCCTGTTACATTGCGTAGTGAAGGATTAACCCTGGCGGTAACCGACAGAGCAACGAATGGAAAATTACTGAATGCGACTCTTGCAAACGGACAATCAATTGTCATCAACGATGCATCAATGAATGCTATTGAAATTGGTGCCACTCTTGCCCCTGTTGCATTTGAATTAAGCCAAAACTATCCGAATCCTTTTAACCCCTCAACAATTATCCGTTTTACATTACCTGAAAAATCAAGAATGTCGTTAACGGTTTATAATCAGCTCGGACAGAAAGTGGCAACTATTGCTGATGGTATTAAAGAAGCAGGAAGTTATAATGTCGAGTTTAACGGTTCGCAATTATCTTCAGGTGTCTATTTCTATGAATTAAAAACAGAGAAAAACACTGCGATTAAAAAACTGATGCTTATGAAATAATACTTTATAAAAAAAGAGGCGGTCAAATGCCGCCTCTTTTTTTTATCTATGAAAAGATAGCTTCGACATATTCTTTTGGAGAAAACGTCTGTAAATCCTCAATCCCCTCTCCCACACCAATATACCGTACAGGATACTTCTGATTATTACAGATTTGAATAACAGCACCGCCTTTCGCGGTACCATCCAACTTTGTTATGACCAATCCGCTTACCG
>JACPGF010000331.1:1477-36704 GCA_016182615.1 Ignavibacteriales bacterium | reverse complement strand
TAAGTTTTGGCAGAATCTCGGTATATGTTAATTTGTTTCAATATTGGAGGGGAGACCCATCCGGTGTTTTATATGATTTAACCCAGTATTCCAGTAATGAAATAAGGGCACTGCAAAGCTATAAACCCGGTACGGTACAAAAATATCACCATTGGGAATTAATCCCGGGAGGCGAGTGGATTATACAGAATTATGCTTCGGTCTATCAGGCGAAAAATTACCGGAAAATAAACGCGTGGTTCGATAGCACGGTTACCGGCATCTCTGTGAAAAATTCGATAGAAAATAGCAATACCACCTTTGGCTCAGTAAAAATAAAAGACCCCTGGATTATTAGGGATACCAATGCCGTCTATGGCCCATATAACAAAGGGATGGTAGCCGATTTCTATGAAAAAAATTCACCTTTCGTGTTCAGTTCCGACACCAATTACCGTGGGGTTTTCTTGAATCAAGACTTTGCAATTTCAGGCAGGCCTTTTTATAGTATTTCAACTAAGAGAGATACTAATTTACTTATACAGCAAACCGGCAGAAACCACAAATTCACTTTTCAAAAATGGGTTGCTGATCCGTCAAAAGTGACAATTAGGTTTCCTGATTCATTAACCACACCAGTGAATTTTCTACAAAACAATGCAACAGTTACGGCGGTGTTCAAAGGTTCCCAGCTTTCAACTACACCGGGCGCTTTAACCAATAACAGCCAGCGTAAAATCATAAAATCTTCTGATGGCTACCTGCACATGGTATATGAAAGCATGAACAATATCTGGTACGAAATGAGTACCGATAACGGTGTTACTTGGGCAATTATGAACAACGGGAAGGGGTTAAGTAATAACATTGCCAGAAACCCGGCAATAGCTTTTCAGCAACAACAGACCAGCGGTGTGCCGGCTCCTGAAGTGGTGATAGCGTTTGAAGAGAATATAAGCAACAATGTGCAAATATCTGTTAGGTCTTTCAGGAAGGATATCTTTAATAACTATACTGCATTTGCCGAACCGGTTGTGATACCAACAGCACAAATATACACGAACGTGACAAACCCCGTAATAGGTTGTGATTTTCTAGGCGAATCATTTGTTGTCTGGAGGGAGGATGCATTGGATGGAAATGGTATTCTAAATGTTGCCGATCTGAAACGTGATGGAGATGACAAACATTTATTGCTCATGAATGTGATACAAATCCCCGGAGCAGGTGATAATCCCAAAAACCCTGCAATAGGTTCAGAAGTTAATCCGGTTGAAGCAGGAGGGGATCCACAGTTTAATATTGTTTGGGAGAATAATTCGGAAACTATACACTATATAGAGCTTACGGCAATAGCGGAATTCCCGTATATAGCTATAAAAAATAACAGTCACAAAATATTGTCAGACTATGCAAAACCAGTAAACTACAGACCCTCTATTAAAAATGGGTCGCACCGAGTTGTTTGGATAGAATCAGATGGCAATCCTGAGGATCCGGAAACTATTGTTTCATTTTGCGATCCGGTAAATCCAAGCCATTTTTGGTATTTTGGAAGTAATATAAGCTCCCCGACAATTACCGAACAGGCCAACGGCACGTATTTTTTCGCTTGGACACAGAATGAGTCGGCCACGATGAAGAATTACTGGGTGGATAATACATTATCTGCCGCGAATGTAAAACGGATTAAATACCTTAACACGGCGGATGTGCAATTAACCAATAGCGGCACACCCACAACTTGCATGGCAATTGGCTTGGGCGGGCAACAAGCCCCGTATAGCTTTGTTACCAAGCCATTGGTTCAAACAAATAATCAAAACACGACAGATTTCCCGGTTGCTACCGCTATTTCGGGAACCGTGAGCTATCCGGAAACCGGGGGTATCAAGTTTGATTATACTTTAGGTGATATCAGTGTTGACGGCAGCCCGGTCAGCTTTGCCGAAGCAGCCCCGGATATTACATTCAGCACAATTGATGAAATGAACCAGTATCTTATAAGCCAGCCCTTTGACCTTAATAACAGCAGCGAATTTTTCTATTCAATTGTCTGCATACCATCCCATTCCACTGAATATGTTCAGGAGCTTTTCCGGAATGGAGGCAGTTTAACCTTCACGGTGCAGTTAGTAGATGCAGGCACCGGTGAAATCATCGGGACGTATGATAACGTCGTATATGATGCAGCAAATACCAGGGAGTACAGGAACATCACGCCCACCGATCCGGAAAATTCCGGGTCCTTATTTCCTAACTCCAACAGCCTTACTTTTACCGTACAGTTGGTCGATGCGAATACTCAGGAAGTTATTGGTATCTACGATAATGTTGTATATAATGCCACCAATACCGGGGAGTATAAAAACATTCTGTTCGATGTTGACTGTTCCGGTATTGGCCAAAGGGAAGTGATTTTACAGCTTGTAATAACCAACACCGTGCAAACCTATGAAGTGCAGCAGGAAAACTTTATTATGCCGTTAGCTGAAACCCAAGTGGAAAAGATGATGTCGAAAGTAAAAGAAGACCGTATTAGTTTCTGGCGTAACAACGGCGCGGTAGCTAAAAAGACTGCGATAATTAAAAAAGTAGCCTTCAATGGCAAAGCTTTAAAAGGTAGCGGTGCCGATGTAGTTATTACCGAGTATGCCCTTGACCAAAACTATCCCAACCCGTTTAACCCGGCAACAACCATTAGTTATCAGTTACCAAAAGCAGGCATAGTAACCTTAAAAATTTACGACATGCTTGGCAGAGAAATAAAAGTACTGGTAAACGAGTACAAGGAAACCGGCAAATACACGGCAGAGTTTAACGGCGCAAACCTTGCAAGCGGCGTGTATGTTTACCGTTTGGACTGCAACGATTTTCATGCAACCAAAAAGCTAACACTGCTTAAGTAATTATGAATTTTGAATTATGAATTATGAATTGGCGCTTGCGGCACAGCCATACCTGTTTGCCGGGGAGCGCCAAGTAATTGAAAAATAAGAATGAGGCCGGTTTTATAAACCGGCCTTTTTGTAGCGCGAAGCGGAGCTTCGCAGAGCACCGCGCGTAACCGGAATACCCGGAAAACTTATGAATGGTTTGTCGTTTGTCCGGCATGTGTTTATTCCAGAAAAGCTATACGAAGCTGCGCTTCGAGCTACGTAGCGCGAAGCAAAGCTTCGCTAAGCCCGGACGTAACCGGAATACCCGGAAAACTTATGAATGGTTTGTCGTTTTCCCGGCATGTGTTTACTACAGCAAAGCTATACGAAGCTGCGCTTCGAGCTACGTAGCGCGAAGCGGAACTTCGCAAAGCCACACCCGGGTAACACTATTTTGCCATAAAAAAAGGCACAGGGGAAATTTCCTGTGCCTTTTGGATTTTTACAATTACTTTAATCAACCCTGATAATAACTACCCTGCGGTTTTTTGTCCTGCCTGCTTCGGTTTTATTGTCTGCAACCGGAAAGTCAGGGCCAAGGCCGCGCACGGTAAACCGCTCTTTTTTAATTCCTTTGGATACAAAATATTTTAACACTGCCTTTGCACGTTCAAGTGAAAGTTTTTTATTACTTTCGTACTTGCCCTGGCTGTCGGTATGCCCTTCGATAATCCAATTCGTGTTCGTGTTTTCTTTCATGGCTGCAATTAGTTTATCAAGCGGCTCATACGCCCCTGAGCTGAGAACCGCCTTTCCGGCTGCGAACGAAGCGCCCGCGCTAAGCACGGTTTGCTTTTCAACAGGCACTTCACGGATGACCGGTACTTCTTTTATCTCTTCCTCTTTTTTCAGGGTGCACCCTGTTGCGTCCACCTGCACACCAAATGGTGTATTGGGGCACTGATCCACATTATCTGCAACGCCGTCACCATCCGAGTCAAGCGGACAGCCGCTTTTATCGACAATAGTTCCTTTTACCGTGTTCGGGCAGTTGTCAAGATAATCAGCTATGCCGTCATTGTCACTGTCTTTGGGGCATCCGTATTCATCCACAGCCACACCGCGCGGAGTACCGGCACAAATATCAAGATAATCCGGTACACTATCGTAATCCGTATCAACCGGGCAGCCATGTTTGTCGGTTTTTACCAAATCAGGCGTCTCGGCACAATTATCCCGGTAATCGGGTACACCGTCTTTATCACTGTCTAACGGACATCCATTTGCATCAATGCGCACACCGCGCGGTGTACCAGGACACATGTCTTCTTCGTCTTCAATGCCGTCATTGTCCTCATCGCTGCCCCCGAAAAATGCTACGGAAAACCCCGCGATACCCGAAAAGAAAATGTCATTGTTCGTCCCTTTTATTTTACCGTCTAAACGGTCATTCGGGCTTACATGTGCCATGGCTCCCAAATTGAGCGAGATATTATCGGTTAAAGCAAATTTAACGCCAACCTCTGCATTATATTGCATCTCGTTTTTCCTGTTCAACGCTGTATTTGGCTCAAGCAGCGGTTTATTATCACCATCCCTCGGGTCGAACCAAAGCAGCGAAGCGCCTGCACCAAAATAGGGAAAAAGAATTTTACCAAGTTGAATTGAATAAATTACCTGTCCCCCAACGTACGAGAATGAGGTCCGGTATTCCGAAAATGGGCTCTCGATGCGGCCTTTAAAGTATCCTCCACCGCCGAGCAGCTTAATGCCGAATGAACTTTTACTGTAGAATGGAAGATAGTATTCCAGCGATGCGCGCCCTGTTAAATCGGTCAAAGGTTTCGTGTAATCGGTTTCTGTGTATGTTGCTCCGCCCTCCACCGTAAACACCATCGTTCCGGTGAACGGATGGTAAATCCGTTTACTGCTGTATTGTGCTTGTAACACAATTGCCGGATATATGAACAACAGTACGAAAAGAATAATTTTATTCATTAATGCTCCGATTTTGGGAAAGGGTAAAAACTAATTTAACTTATAATTGAAATTTATAAAAATCATTAATAAACTTTATTACAGTATGACAAACGAATTTTTTCCCTTCATAAAACATATAGCACGCGGCAGCGGTGAAATTATAAACCGCTATTACCGTACCCCGATCGCGGTAGAATCAAAAGCGGATGAATCGCCGGTTACCATTGCAGATAAAAAGACCGAGGAGTATATCCGTGAAGAAATAATGAAGGAATTCCCGGAACATGGTATTGTCGGTGAGGAATTCGGCAGCTATCAGGCTGATGCGGAATATGTTTGGGTGCTTGACCCCATTGACGGCACGAAAAGTTTTATCTGCGGTGTGCCGCTCTTCGGCACACTGATTGCCATCAAAAAAGGAGATGAAGTTATTGCCGGTGCATTTCATCAGCCTGTACTGAGGGAACTGCTTTTAGGCGACAATGCTGCTGCATGGCTAAACGATGAGCGTGTTTATGTAAGGGAATGCAATGATATAAGTAAGGCAGTTTTCCTTAACACGGATCATCTGAATGTTTATACTTATCAAAACGGAGCCGGTTTTGAGCAGTTGATTAGAAAGGTTAAACTATTCCGCGGCTGGGGCGACTGTTATGGCTATTATCTGCTCGCTACCGGTTTTGCAGATATTATGATGGATCCGATTATGAACCCTTGGGATACACTTGCGCTTGTGCCTATTATCCGCGGAGCGGGCGGCATTATTACCGATTATCAGGGCGGCAATCCGGTTACCGGCAGCAGCGTTATTGCTGCGGCACCCGGAATTCACGCGGAAGTTGTCCGCATTTTAAATGGATTGCCTGAATAGTTTATTACAACTATCTTTCTTAAGGAACATTTTACCTGTTTATGGGTATAATCATTATCCGGCACTTTAGTGCTGTTTTAGCAAACAAATGTATTGTTACATGGAATATGTATGAAAATTATTTTAATTACTCTTTCATTTCTCGTTTTAAGTGTTGTTCTCTTTGCACAAGAAGATTCCATAGAGCGCGGTGTCCCGCAATCTTCCATGAAACCCGGTAAAACTCCTCCGGATATTATCCGGGCAATACGGTACCGGCTGGAAAAATTGGACAATGTATATATCGAGAGACTATCGCCCCGTGACAAGCGTAAGGCACGCGAGTATGTTGATGATATCCTAAGAGATTTAGACAACCTTGCACAGGGTATTCATATAGTACCACCCCCTCCGCCTCCGCTTATGGCAATGCCGCCACAGGATTTTGAGGATTTTTTATCGGTACTAAAAAAAGAATCATTTGACGGCGATAAAAAACAAATGCTCCGTATTGTTTCTACCGGTGAGAGTTTTACTGTTGAACAAATTTTGACCGTTTTGAAGGTATTTTTCATGAGCAGTGATAAAATTGATGCCATCCGCATCATGTATCCAAGTGTAATAGATAAATATAACGCGTATAAACTCATACAGGCATTTACATTTTCTTCCGAGAAAGAAGAAATCGGAAACATCATCGAGGGAAAAGGAAAGTAGCAGCAATTAAATATTAAGTAATACCGGTGGAGGTTTGTTGAAAATCATTAAATAGAAAAAAGTTAAAACCTCACCCCCCGCCCTCTCCTTACGAAGGTTCGCCGCGGCGAATCAACTTAAGGAAAATTGGGTTGTATTTTTTTCGAAGTCCCTCCTTTTGAAAGGAGGGTGGACCCGCCTAGGCGGGGACGGGAGAATTGTTTTAGCGGCATTAGCACTGCCCAAAAACGATTCCCCCGCTTCGCCGCGGCGAACAACCCCTTTTCAAAAAGGGGGACTTCGGAAAAACCATTTTCAAAATTTTGTCAATCCTTAAGTTGATTCACCGCGGCGAACCTTCGTAAGGAGAGGGAGCCGTAAATACTAGTTATTAAAGATGTTATGGTCCTTTTATCTTAAAGCGCAATTGGGTTAAAATGAACAAGTTTTAACTTATGGTAAGCGCCACAAATTCTTATCTTTATTCAAGTCCATATACCGAAATATTTGCCGGGAAAGTTATCTGGTATTTTAACGGTTTGACAATTTTTTCACCCGGAGACAGATTCAAAATCCATGTTAGTTTACCATCGTTGCGAATATCTTTTTTATCAATAACGGGCTGCAATAAATTAACACTTATGGATGCATCTTTTATTACCGGCACTTGATCGGTAAGCAACACCTTTTCAGATGTCTTACGGTTGTTGGTAATTCTTATTTCGTACTCGTAAGAAATCTTCCGCGAGATTCCGAACAACCCTGAGTTATCCCTGAACCTGCTAACAAGAACTCTTTCAACCCGGATCCTGTTATCTGCACCCATGGGCAATTGCAGCGTGTCTCCGGTAAAAGTAACAGGCATAATAGTCCGGCTTATAAATTCATTATCCACGAACAAGTTTATATCTCCTTCAGCCCAGTGCAATTGCGACAGATTGACGAGCGCCCCCGTGCGGTAAACATACGGAGCAATTTTAGGAACGGTTACATAACTGAATGAAACAGGTATCCGAACGGTATCAATTATTATCATGTGCTCATTGTGGTCACTCGGTATTGTAAATAAGCCTGTTAACGAGTAAGAAGCCCGTAAGTCTTTTTGCGAAGTGCCCGTGTTGCCCCACATTCTTACCCGGCTGTTTTGATATTGCGATTGCAGATCAATAACCCAGTCACTCATCGTTGGAGCCTGCAAATCTTCGTATGAGTTTTTTAATGAAAGCGTTAATGCAACATTATCCCAGTTTTCGCCTGTCGATTGTGAAACGAAACTCTTCATTTTTAATTCCGCGGTTTTCTGATCTGTTGCAATGCGGACATCGTATTGCGGATACCACACGGTCTTGGCGGTAAAATACGAGGGCCGGATAAATACTTTCCCCGCGCTTTTTACTTCAATATCTGCATAAATATTGTGAGAAATCTTTGCCCGTTTTTGCATACCCTGCATCATATCCCGCCGCAGTTCTTCAATGCGCATCTCAGCTGTTTTTTTACGACCAGTTAGAGTTCTCATTTCGGCCTGCAGCTTGTTTGTTGCGCTGTCCATATAAGTCAAAACGGAATTAAACTCATTCTGCAGAAAAATATTTGCACGGATTTTTTCACTTATAAAAAAACCGGCTTGTTTTTTTTGTGCTTCAATAAAATCTTTTTTTGTATTACAAATCGCGATCCGGTCGTTAACTTCTTTCAGGACTGTTTTCATTTGATCAATACCCACGCGCATGAGATTAACGCTTTCCTCCTCCGCATTCTCATTAACCTCCTCAATTCTAATATTCTCAATAAAAACACCGCCCTCTGAAAAGCCTGAGACACGGATACTATTTTCATCAATGGCAGCGGGTAGTTTTTTGAAAACGACTGTATGACGGCCGGGCTGTAAATCAGCCACTGCTTCGCGGTTTATCAATGCTTTATCGGCATATACGGTAACTTTAACAATCTTTGACTCGAGTTGCACCGTATTTTGTGCTTTTGTTTCACAAAAACCAAGCAAAAGCAGAATGCAGGCTATCAAGCTTTTTGTGTAGTTGTTTTTAATATACTCTACTATTGAAATGAATATTGATGTTCTCATTATAAACCTCCTACCGGGATACCCTGCGGGTGTGTAACAGTGAATGCTATTTTCAGCATCTTCTTTTCACCCGGTGCAAGCAGGCATTTCCACTCAAGACGGTTGTCCTTTAACGGATTATACTTCTCTTTTGCCGGCTCCAGCAGCTCTACCTTTATTTTACCGGATGCAGGCACGGGCACCTGATCATAGACATCAACCGTAACCGGCTTGTTCAGTTTATTCATCAGAATTATTTCATACTCAAAGATTTCCCTGATGTCGCTGCTCAGCAGCCCTGCCCCTTCAGTAAGCCGTTTAACAAGTTTTTTCTCGGCAATCAATCCGTCAATTTTGCCAACCCCAAGGTATAAGGTGTCACCCGGAACCGTTGTCCTGCCTGCGAACGTTCCAACAAATTCTTTATCAAGGGTAACACGGACGGGTCCTTGCAGCCACGGGAAACTATTCGTGTTTGCAAATTTAGCCGTCATAAATACACCGGGCGCACTGCCCGGTATGGCAGTAAACTTTGTTGCAATCGGGAACTCCGATACGGCGATACTAACCGTTTGCTCTTTATTGTCACCTGAAAGGCTGACCTTTTCTTTTATCGTGAACGATGTGGAAAGTTCCTTTGCATCAACAGTTACATCAACACGCTCGTAAGCCGACTCGCTTGTGCCTTTGCCTAACTTTAATACATCATCTTCTCCCTCAAAATCCGGGTCGTTTACACGGACACCATCAACATACATTCCTGTTGCATCCGCACGGCTTCCACGGACATACAAATTGCCCGATTGACGAACTACACCGGACTGCGTGGATACAACACCTTGCCCATCTCGTATAGGAAGGGTTCCGAAGGAATTTTGGACGATGGCACTCATATTAGCTACGTTACGGTCTACGGTTCCAAGAATATTATTGGTGTTTAATGAAAGTGCTGGAAGAAACAAGTTGCAAATTGTAATATTTTGAGCAAGCGCATTTACATCCGCGGTGACCTCTCCAAAGCCAATAAAAGTGGCCTTCAAACGATAAACACCTGCCTGCACATTGAGTATAAAAAAATCACCATCACTATTGGTGACTGCGCCCTTTGTCGTTCCTGTCAGAACAACGGAAGCGCCAGGAAGGGGTTCGCCAGTTTCACTATCGAATACACCACCTTTAATTCTACAATTGTTAGACTGAACTGCTGCATCAAATACGTAACGTGTTTCAAAACGTCCCGGAGCTGAGTTGTTAACAGATTGTGTATTCTGCAATCCTGATCTAGTCCCTGCAATATCCTCGGTAGATAATGACATTTTCGTGAGATAAAAATTACACTCCGCAGTTTTGCGCTCTTTTGCATCCATCTGTATGGTCATACTCTGATAGCCGGGAAACTCTATCTTCAAACTAATAGCACCCGCACCAATTCCAGGGATGTAAAACTTACCACTGCTATCCGTGTAGGTATGCTTACCCCCGCCTAAACCCCCAACAAAAACCGCTGCCATGGGTTCACCGGTTCCGGCATCGTAAACATACCCCGATACTATAGCTGTATTTCGCGGAAGCCCGCTGTTTGTTATATACCGCACATCCGGCCGTACAAAACCATTATCCGTATAAACTGCCGGAGCCGCTGCTACCGGGCGGGTATCAATATACCATGGAGTCAGTTCGGGGGCATCTTTAACGTTGCCCGGCACTATTGTCGAAAGGCTCAGGGAGACCTTTTTCCAATCTTCTCCCGTGTTCTGCTTTACTACTGCAAAATAGCTTTGTTCAATCAGGCTGTCTGTATATGTTATTTTTTCATCATACCGCGGATACCAGGATACAGCGTCAACAAGATAGCTGACACTGACTGTGGTCGCCATTGCTTTTTCCGCGTATATTTTTGCTATCAACTCCTTGAAGCTTTTTTTCTCAACCATCGCGAATTTTTCAATTTTACCTTGCAAAGTATCTATCTCTTTTCTTATAGAATCATTGCACTCGTTTAGAATTCTCCAGGCTTTAAATAATTTTTCCAGTTTCCCATCAACAAACAAAATCATCTCATCCCATTGCTTTGCACCTGCAGCATCAGGCATAGCGCGGCCGGGAAGCAGTTTGCTCATGTCGGGCTTCAGGGTGTTAAGAAATTCTTTTTGGTTTTGCAGTAAAATCTCTTTGTCGGTTTGTATCCGCTGCAATGTTTTTAATGAGTCAACTTTTTTCTGCAATGCCTTTATTTGGTCAACCGCGTATTCTCTCTTTACACGATCTTCCACGCGGATATCCAGAATGATAATATTCGAAGTATCGGCAAATGACAGCCGGACGGATTCTTCGTGCAAATCAACCGGAAGGTTTGAAATGGTAATAATATTTTCACCTTTTTTAACACTCACCACCCCATCCCTTGTTAGCATTGCACCACTGGTAAACACGGTGGCAGCGGTTACTATCGTTTCGGGTTTCGCGCTATGCTGTGAAAACGCAATCTGTGACAGCAGAAAACAAACGAGTAAAGAATAGAATTTCATAATTATTCCATAAAAAGTGAAACAAGGGGTTCCACAGGTTTAATACAATTAAGAAAATAAATGTGCAACAGTTGTTACATCGGGTTGAGCAATACGGGAAATCAATCGCTATTATTTATTATAAACGATTTTAGTTTTACCGTTAAAGGGCCAAAAGTCACTGAATAAGAACTTATGCCAATACCTCATTAATAGCGGGAAACAAGTTCTTGTGCCTCTACGAAGAGAATCCTTCTTTTTTAATGCATGCTGAAAAAGTTGAAAGAAACAAAGCAGTATAAACAAAACTCCATTTCATACCGGATTCCCGAAAATTTGTCTAACAAAAGTACAGATGCACTGTGGATTTTATAAACCCAAAAGAACAGCTGCGTATTCCAATGTAAAAAATATACAACTCAAAGTCAAATATATGAATTCGGGATACTTCTAAAATTTTGGTAGTGTGGATTCACTGGACTTTTTAGCGGAGATTATGCAATTGTTGAAAATCTATAGCCGTCCCGTGGCATCCATTCCTGCAAGTGGTATAATTTAAATAGTGTATATTAACCGCGCTGCAAGCAGCTTGTACTAATTGCTGGGTATTCAGGGTTTAACAAAAGACCAATGGGTTTGAATAATCTTCCATCCAGTCTCTTCCTGCCTGTACACTTCCGTACAGTTCCACCGGTAAACAGCTTCACGCACATAGGCATTCAAATTGAATGTTAGGACAGCCATATTGCCGGATACTTGTACAAGCGGATTTATGAATTCATTCCTGTCAACTTTTATTGTCCCACGTAACGCTTCGTAATAGGCTGTCAGGGCAGTCTTGCCGGTTAAACGCTGCTCAAGAAATGGGTCAAAGTAAACAACATCATCTGCTGAGAGATCAAGATAACCTGACGGATCCCCATTATTCCACTGGTCAAGGGCAGCTAGCTCTAATTTAAGGAGTTGTTCTTCAATAGTGCCTTCTAAAGGTTTAATCATGTTCAGATGTCTTTTTGAGGTCCTTGTTAATGTCAACTTCAACTTTTTTGACTATTTCTTTTAGTTGCACCGTTTGAATTGACCTGTGCTGTATTTTCAGAACAGTAATCTCGTAATCCTCAACAACTATTTTCTCATTCAGTTTTGGGATTCTACTAAAATGATAGAGCAACAGTCCCGATAGAGTATTGTAGTTTTCGCTTATTAAAAACGGGCGCGGGAGATACTCGTTTAAATCGTTTAACGAGTGCGTGGCCTGAACGGTAAATGTACCGTCTTCCTTAGTTTCGACTATAAGCCGCTCGTCATCATCCTCATCCTGTATTTCGCCCACGAGTTCTTCAAGAATATCTTCCAGAGTAATAATACCCTGCGTGCCGCCGAATTCATCCATAACCACGGCCAAATGCAGGTGGCGTTTCTGAAATTCGGTTAATATTTCGCTAATCCTTTTTGTCTCAAGCACATAAAATGCCGGAGTAATTAAATCGGTAATTTGAAATTCAGGATTTTTATATTGTTCCTTAAACAGGTCTTTTGAATACACGATACCAAGAATATTATCCATGGATGTTTGGAACACCGGAACTCGGGAATACCCGTTTTCCAGTATCTGGTCAATCATTTCTTTAACCGGCAGTTCAATATCAAGCGAAAAAATTTGCTGTCTTGGAATCATGATTTGTTTAGCCGTGTGGTCGGTAAAGTCAAATGCATTTTTGATGATTTCATAATTCTCTGCTTGTATCGCACCGGCTTCTTTGCTTTGGTCAACTAATAGCTGCAATTCTTCAACACTGTGTATCTCATGCTCGCCAACCGGTTGAATACCAATGATCTTCAGAAAAACATTAGACATCGAGTTCATTAACCAGATAAATGGCCGGAAAACAATATAGAACCAGAACAAGGGGTAAGAAACAGCGAGCGTTGTTGATTCGGCTTTCCTGATGGCTATGGACTTCGGGGCGAGTTCCCCGAAAACAATATGTAATATCGTAATTACCACAAAGCCAATAGGCAGGGAAATGGAGTGTAACAATTCGCTCGATATCTGAATATCGAAAGCTACTAAGCCGGCAGAAATTATTTTGGCAACTACCGGTTCTCCTATCCAGCCTAATCCAAGGCTCGCGATAGTAATCCCCAATTGGGTTGCCGACAGGTATGTATCCAAATGGTTGATAATACTTTCGGATTTTTTAGCAAAGGCATTCCCTTTCTCAGCCCGCAGATGAATCTGGGAATATCTTACTTTAACTATGGAAAACTCGGCAGCAACAAAAAACCCGTTAAGGAGTACCAAAAATAAGGTGAAAAAAATTTCGAAAATCATAGATACATAATTTATTTCGCAAAGAATAGAATTTAACTAATTTAAAATAATCATTGTTATGTCAATTTAACACGAATTTAAGGAAAGTACCGTACATTCGCCAATAAATTGATAAAAACAGCTTAAAAACCCAAAAATTTGCATTTATTTACAAATTTTACCATCCGGGGTTACCATTTACCCGTAAGCCCTTGCTGTTTTTTTATCGTTTCAGTGCAGCTTGGTGCAATTGGCAGCAGAGCTAAACCCCGCTGTTATTCAAAACATACTGCCGGGTAAACAACAATTATACAAAGCAACGATAAAACCATTAACTCCTATTTCCCCATTTTTTACAAGGTTAACTTGAAATATTCAAAATTAAAAATTATAAACATAAAAGTAAAAATCAACTCCGGTTTCTCTCCCAAACAAAATAAATTCCAATTCTCATTTTACATTCTACATTCTACATTTTACATTACCTGTAAGTTTGTTCCCAGTAGAGCGTGTTTATAAACACCAGTTGCAATTTCCAGTAAATCATACCAAACAGTTTCCACGAAATAAAGAGTCCAATGAGCATAAAAGCCCCATGATGAATAAAGGACATGTATTTCCTGCCGAGTTCTTCGCTAAGATACATTGGTAAAATACCGCTTCCGTCTAACGGCGGAAATGGAATCATATTAAAGATGAAAAGGATAGTGTTGAGTGAAAACATGATGCTGAGTATTTTGGCAACCCACCAAAAGAGCCCCAATTCGGAAGAAGCAACGATGTTACCTACCATAACACGTTCAGGGGCATACAATACGCCAAAGTACATACCGGTGTGGATAAGTGCAGCGGTAACAAGCAAAAGGATAAAGTTTGCCATTGGTCCCGCGGCAGCCATTGCAGCGGCCTTTTTGGGATACTGATATGCCCACTCGGCATTATATGGTGCACTGCCCCAGCCAAGCAGCCATCCGCCTGAAAAGAACGAAATAAGGGGAATAATTGCCATCCCGAAAGGTTCCCTGCGTATATGCGGTATTGGATTTAGTGTTACCTGCCCGGACTGCAAAGCTGTCAAATCACCCATCTTCATAGCGGCAAACGAATGAGCCGCCTCATGAAAGGTTGTTGAAAATAAAAATGCAAGATACCAGATTAATCCATCGGTTAATTGTTCCATAATCTCCTTACTTGTACGCCTTCTTATTGTTACTTATTGTGTGGCTATGCACATCTGGTTGCATGTTTTCTACTATACCGAAGTGCAATAACTGTATTTTTATGAATGATATACCTCTTTCGCACCAACAAAAGTTTTTAGCACTTTAATTTTGGGAAGTTCATCATAGTCTGTTAAAAATAAATTTCTATCCAACACCGCGAAATCGGCAAGTTTACCTGGTTCAATGGTTCCTTTGCAATTTTCTTCAAACGCGGCATACGCGGCGTTTTTCGTGTAACAGTCAATTGCATCCTGCATGGTAATCAACTCGCCTCCTGCATGCTCAGCCCGCGGACTACTATTTTTAACTTTCCGGGTTACTGCCGAATAGATACCTGCAATGGGGTCAAGTGATACAATCGGGAAATCGCTGCCGAAACAGACCCGCGCACCGGAACCGATGAGGCTGCCAAACATGTATGCACCTTTACAGCGGTCAACACCAATCCTGCTATGCATCCAGCCGCCGTCTTCATGCAGGTGCAATGGCTGCATCGAAGCGATGGCACCAAGCACCCCGAACCGCGCTACATCATCAGGATGAAGATGCTGAGCGTGCTCTACGCGGAAACGCCTGTCCCACGGCTTGTTTTGTTTACTTGTCCGCTCAAGGATATTTAATACTTCATGATTAGCTTTATCACCTATCGCGTGAATCGAAACCTGTAAATGATGAGCATCTGCACGGGTAATATATTCGGCAAGTTTTCCCGATGACATAATCTCCATTGCCACACCGGCATTCCCCGGTTCGTCGGTAAAATGCTCGAACATCCATGCAGTACCGGCACCAAGCGAACCATCGGCAAATGCTTTCAGGGAGCCGAGTTTCAGATAGTCTTTGCCAAAATTACGCGTAATGCCGATATTAATAAAGTCCTGATGCTGCTCTATCGGAAGGCGGCTATAAACCCTGCAGGTAAGATGCCCCTTGCGCTCCAAATCTTTTAATACCGGTATGTGCTCGGGGGCTGAAATATCGTGCACGGAAGTTATTCCATACTTGTTTGCTTCGGTAAGTGTACTCTTGATGTATTGTTTCATCTGCTGTGTGCCCGGTTTGGGTACGTGTGCCGTAACAATATCAATAGCTGCATCCTTAAGTATGCCGGTAGGTTCTCCATTACTATCAAATAAAATATCCCCGCCTTCCGGAATGGGTGTGCCCTTTTTTATTCCCGCGATTGCCAATGCCGCACTATTTGCAAGCGCGATATGATAGTCCATGCGGTGCAGGAGCGTTGGGATGCTGCCTGTTATATCATCAATCCATGATTTATCCGGGAGTTGCAGTTTGTCAAAGTTAAACTGATTCCAATTGCCGCCAAGTATCCATTTACCGGTTTTTTGCGGAATAAAACTTTTCAGTTTACTGATAAAATCTTCCCGGCTGTTTGCTGTTGAAAGATTAACACTTTGCAGATATTCACCGCCCCATACAAGGTGTATGTGGGAATCGATAAACCCGGGCAGCATAAAAGCGCCGTCTAAATCGATATGAATAGTTTTTGGGGATACATGGCGTTTTGCCTCCTGCAGGGTACCGGCATATACTATATGCTCATCACACGTAACTACTGCCTCGCAGAATTGGGTTGTTTTACACCCTGTATAAATAGTCCCGTTAAAAAATAATCTAGTCCGCCTGTCTGTTTTCATAAAAAATATGTTGTATGATGGATATTTTTGTACATTAATATACAAAAATTATTAAATCAGTTTACCGTCCAAATATTACTGTATGAAGATTCGCGGCAATTCTTTTCTTAAAAGCATCGATAGATACATCGGGATACCACTTTTATTTATGGCAGCAAAATTCCGCCGTAAAAAAGTTATGCCTGCCAGTATAAAATCAATAGCGGTGTTATTAACACCTGCCATTGGCGATACCATACTGCTGCAGGCTCTTTTGCGTGATATTCGAAAATGTAATCCTGAAGTAAAAATAACCTTATTCTGCCCGAAAGCTGTCATCGAGACCGCCCGGCTTATGCAGTTTTCCGATGAGATTATTGAAATCCACATCACCCGCGTATTGAAGACAATTAGTGTATTACGGAAACATACTTTTGATTTATTAATTGATGCAGGACAGTGGACCAGGCTGAGTGCTTTTATCTGTTGTTTTGCCGATGCAGGACATATACGCGGTTTTGAAACCGCTGGGCAATACCGGCATTACGCGTTTGATTCAACAGTTGTTCATAGAAACGATGTGCACGAGGTAACCAACCTGAAGCGGCTCAACTGGCTGCCGGTAAGTGGTGCGGGCTCGTTACCACAGATTACACTGCCAAAGCTTGTAAAAGCTTATCCGAACAGGATTGTTATTCACATGAAACCCGGTGGTGCAAAACCGCACCTAAAGGAGTGGCCGATTGAATCATGGAATGCGGTTGTTGCTTATTTGCTCAGCCGTGAGATGGATATATACTTCACCGGTTCTTTTTCCGATTATCCTGCTATTGATAAATTTATCGCGACATTTTTCGCGGGTAAATTGGTAAATGTTGCCGGCACGCTCAGCATCGCTGATACTGCATCATTGTTAAAAAGTGCATCGCTTGTTATCTCGGTTAATACCGGAATTATGCACCTTGCCTCCGCGCTCGGGTGCAACCTTGTTGTTTTGCACGGACCCACAAACTACAAGCGTTGGGGCCCGTTAAACAGTAACGCCCTTTCACTGCAAAGCCCGTATCATCAGGCTCCCTGCCTCAACCTTGGCTTTGAATATAACTGTAAAGACCGCACAGGTGAATGCATGAAGGCTATCTCAACCGCATCGGTTATAAAAGCAATTGAGAAGCTTATACCGGTTAAGGAAATAACAAGGGCTGAATAAACAAACAGGCAAAAAAAAGCAGAATCACCTGACTTTGCCGTAATTTTCAAAAAATGCGAAATTAAGCCAAGAACAGTGAAAATTATTTATTCGGATGTCCCATGACGATGTTGGAGGTATTTGCTTTTAACTGAAGTTTTTATGATAGTTCGACCCCATTCGGGGTCGGAGTTATTGGGAGTGTTTTTCCCGCGGGTAAGGAACCCGCGGTTATTCAAATTTAGCACCTTCGGTGCATAGCTGCAAACTGTATTCCCTTACGTTTATTAGCTCCCACTAAGCTCGAGATATCTACTCCTGGCATTGCCGCAATTTTCAAAAAAAATTAAACAGGAAAACGTTGAAAATTTTTCGTTCGGGTATCCCCGTGCCGCAGTCAGGAAAAATTATAAACTGAGCAAACCAACAAGCAAAAAAAAGCAGAACTATTAATAATTCTGCTTTCTGCTTAATCAATTATAGAGGTATCACATTCGCTCTGGCGAGCTGACACCAAGCACGCGTAACCCGTTTGCAATTACCGTTTTTGCGGCAAGGCACAAAGCCAAACGTGCAGAGGCAACCTGTGGCGGGGACTGTATAATCCGGCACTGCGTGTAGAAACGGTGAAATGCCTCGGCTGTTTCCATAAGGTAACCAGCAACTTTGTGCGGCTCAAGCGCCTCACCCGATTGTAAAACGATATCCGGGAAAAAGCCAAGATTAATGATAAGCTTCTGTTCTTCCTTTGTACTCAGCAATGCAAGATTTTCGAACGATGCTTCGAGCTTTTGCTCTTCTGCCATGCGCATTATGCTGCAAATGCGTGCATGTGCATACTGCATGTAGAATACAGGGTTTTCATCCGACTGTTTCTTTGCCAGGTCAACATCAAAATTCATGTGCGAGTTAATTGAACGCATGTTGAAGAAGAAACGCACAACGTCGCTGCCGGCTTCATCAATCAGTTCATCAAGTGTAATGTAGTTGGCTTTTCGCGTTGACATTTTTACTACTTCACCGCCCTGTGTTACCGTAACAAACTGGTGAATTAGCACTGCAACTTTCGACGTGTCGTAACCCATGGATTTGAGCGCTGCCATAACATCAGGATATGTAGCGTTATGATCCGAACCGAAAATGTCAATCAGTAAATCATAATTGCGGTTAAATTTGTCGATATGATACGCGATATCAGGCAGGCGGTACGTTGGTTCGCCGGTTGATTTTACAATTACCTTATCCTGCTCATTGCCAAGCTCCGAAAGTTTTAACCAAATGGCATCATCCTTCTCGTAGCTCAGCCCCTTCTCTTTGAACAAATTTAACACTTCGGTAATTTTGCCATCGGTATATAAACTGTTCTCGTTAAAGAACACCGAGTGCTCGATGCCAATTTTTTTAAGACTCTTTTTTATGTCTTCGAACATTGCCTGCTCGGCTCGATCTTTAAATACACCCTCGGCAGGTTCATTCCGCAATTTATCGCCATACTCGGTAACAAGCAGTTCGCCAAGTTCGGTTATGTACTCTCCTTGATAATAATCAGCAGGAAATTCGATTGCATCGCCGAGTTTTTGCAAATAGCGGTGGCGGACTGAATCACCCAGCACCCGCATCTGCCTACCGGCATTGTTAAAATAATATTCACGGTCAACCGAGTAGCCAATCCATTCTAGCAAGTTTGCAGCAGTATCACCACAAACCGCATTGCGGCCATGCCCAACAGTTAAAGGGCCGGTGGGATTGGCTGATACAAATTCCACATTTGCCCGTTTGCCTGAGTACTTATGCGACTTGCCGTATTCGGTTCCTTCATCGCAAATAGTTTTAACTGTTGAGGCGATGTAAGATGATGTGAAGAAAAAATTAATAAAACCTGGCCCGGCAATTTCAATTTTTTCAATAATGGCCGGATCGTATTTTATGGCCGCTATAATCGCGGCTGCAATCTCGCGCGGATTTTTTTTGAGCTGCTTATTAAGCGAAAGTGCTATATTGGTTGAAAGATGCCCGTGCCCGTCGTTTTGCGGCGTATCAAAAAAAAGTTTTTTTTCAATGTCAGGGTACAGTTCATCTAATGCAGGGGTGCAAATAAGCGTTACATAATTTCTCAAAGATAATTCTCCGTTACAAAAAAGGATTATTCAAGTTCATCTTTTAATTGTGTTGTTGGCGCATCGCCCCACAGTTTTTCAAGGCTGTAATACGAGCGGGTATCCGGCAGGAAAATATGGACAACAACATCGATATAGTCGAGAAGTACCCAACTTAACGTGCTGTAACCTTCTTTATGCCAAACCTTAATGCCTTCATCACGCAACTCATGGTCGATATGGTCTGCAATAGCTTTAACCTGCGTGTTGGAGGCTGCCGTACATACAATAAAATAGTCGGTAATGGTTGATACTTTGTAAATTTCCATTAATGTAACGTCAAAACCCTTTTTCTCAAAAATAAGGGATGTAATTTTTCTTGATAGTGCTTCTGGATTCAATGTTTACCTTTCCCGGTAGATCCTAATCGTGAATAATCTTTTCCTAATAAAATTGTCGCGTCTAAAAAATAGTCCTTGTTTGTCAGCTGTACTACGCGCTCTTCTGACAGGCCAAGCATGGCTGCGATGGCAACTGCCTTTTCCCGGTTTTCATTTCTGCATACAACTAATGTTTCATCAAGGTCAAACGAAATGTAATTTCTCGCGAGAACAACATCAACTTCTTTTTTCCTGAGAAAATTGACAACCGCATCCGTTGCACCTGTTTTACCGCAGGCGTTTAGAACTTCGACCTGTGTGAGAAATGTTTTGTTAACATACTTTACCTTTGTTTCCGCGGGTTTAGCAACAAGGCGGTATATAAGTACACCGGCTAATGCAGAGTCAAACAATGCAAAAACAACAAGGGCAGAAATGAGTATCGTGCGGAATTGAAGTGGTTTAACGGCTGCCGTTTTCGGGGCTTCCTGTTTATGCTCTGTCACTCATCCATTCTCTATTTAGAAACCTGTGGTTCCTGAAATAAATCGCTGCCAAAGAAACTCCTCCGGAAAGGGTTGCTGTAATAGTACGATTCAGGAATGTTCTGATACTGCAATGTAATGTACGTATTTTCCGAAGGCCGGTAGCTTAACTGAGCGTTGCTAAGATAAATCCCGGTTAGTTGATTCTGCATCGACTTACCGAACGTGCTGTACGGCGAGTGCACCATGCTTGCATCAACGACAAGATTTAAATTATCGGCAAATTTAAACATCATACTGTTCGTATAGACACCAAGCGCCAATCCGTTTTTCCCGGATGCACTATATGAGAGTGAATACGAATGTGACATGCTAAACCGAGATGGGTCAAAAAGACCCATGATAAAGTTCGGGTCGTTATTGGTTATGCCGTCTTTTATGCTTGGTTTAAGGATGTTGGTCTCTTTAAACTGTGCATGTAAACCGGTAAAGGCACAAAAAACAAAAATAAATAATGCTGTTTTTTTCATGATACGTATAAAATTTTCCGCGTTTTCAATCTGACAAGGTTAAATATAAGGAAATCCTTGCTCAAATCCTTGAAAAACAAGGAAAAGAGCTTTGCCTACATTTGATTAGACAGTAGTTCCATCACTTCGGTTTCATATCCGGCTATTATTTCCGCGGCAAGCTCTTCGCTTTTCGCTTCGCAAATTACCCGGATAATCGGTTCGGTGTTCGATTTCCGTAAATGTATCCAATACGAGTCAAAATCGATGCGTAAACCGTCAACGGTGGCAATTTTACCGTCTTTGTGTTTTTCCTTAAGCGCATCAATTACTTTATCAGGATTAACATCTCCAAGGCTAAACTTTTTCTTGGCGATAAAATACTGTGGAAGCGCTGCTTTCATTTCTTCGAGCGTGCCGCCAAACTCGAGCAGATGCTGTAAGGTAATGGCAATACCAATCAGGGCATCACGGCCATAGTGCACCTCGGGATAAATTACCCCGCCGCTTCCTTCGCCGCCGATAACCGCGTTGCATTCCTTCATTTTCAGCACAACGTTTGCCTCGCCTACTGCAGAGCGGAATACCACGCTGTTATTTGCGGCGGCAACATCTTCAACTGCACGGGTTGTTGAAAGGTTAATAGCAACATTACCTGGCTGCTTTGAAGTAATAAACTTTACTGCCTGCGTAATGGTGTTTTCTTCACTAAACGGGTTGCCCTTTTCGGTAATCAGCACAAGACGGTCAACATCCGGGTCAACGACCACTGCAAAATCCACTGCTGTATCCTTTACTTTTTGCATCGTCGCCGTCAGGTTTTCGGGTAAAGGTTCCGGCAGGCGAGGAAAAATACCGCTGTCATCGCAATGCATTTCTATAACTTCACAGCCAAAATCCCGAAGCAGTTCGGGGATAATTTTATACCCCGCGCCATTGACGCAATCGGCAAGTACTTTAAATTTTCTTTTTATGATGGCTTCACGATCTATATATTTCATATTAAGCACGGCATCTTTGTGCACCTGCAGCGCCTGCTCGTAATTTGAAAGTTTACCGATTTTGTCCCAAGCTTTGTATGTATCTCCCGCGGTATCAAGTTTTGCTTTCATGGACTGATGCTCTTCGGGAGTCATGAATTGCCCGGTGCTGTTCAACAGCTTCAGCGCGTTCCACTCGTTGGGGTTGTGGCTCGCGGAGATTGCAATACCACCCTGTGCACCGAGTGTTTTTACGGTGTACTGCACCGTAGGCGTAGGGCAAATACCAATTTGCACAACATTAAGGCCTTTTGCCAATAGGGTGCCAACCACTATCTGGTTAACCATTTCTCCGGTAATACGCGAATCACGCCCGACGACCACCGTCCCTGAGCCGATAAACTCGGCATACGCTGCCGTATATTTAACAAGAACTTCGGGACTTAACCCGTTACCAACCAGACCGCGAATACCCGAAATGCTAACCATTAAAACAGACATGAAAATTCCTTGATAGATTATAAATATTACCCCAAAGATAAGAAAAATAGTGATGAATTTTGAGTTATGAATGATGAGTGGACAATTCTGAATTTTGAATTTTGAGTTATGAGTTAAAACAATTATAAAAAAGATGAAGGTAAGTCCTCATTCTACATTCTTAATTATTCATTTTTCATTATTCATTTTTAATTATTCATTATTCATATATTTGTTTTTTATTAAATTTATTCCCTGAGATGCTGCCGCACTAGTAGTATCATCACACAAAATATTCGTTAACCGGACTCAAAGAAAATGATTTTGTTGAAAAGTGTTGTTCAGGCTCTGTTAGTATGTTTTTTCTTATATGCAACTTGTCTCGCGCAGAATGATGCGCATAAATGGCGCACGCTAACACAAACACCCCAATTATTGTGGATGGATGGAGTGCAGTTTGATACGACAAAAAGCGACCCGTTTGAAATCTGGATTCTGGAGCTGCATAAACCGGCTTTAACCATTGAAGGAATTTCTGCTAAGGTCAATAGGACAAAAACACTGTATGCTGTTAACCGGAAAGAACATAAATATGGTATAAAGAAAGTAATATACTACAACAACGCCAACAAGGAAATTTGGCGTTACGATTATAATACCGGCAAATTGCACGATGAGCTAAAATATAATTTCCCTATCCCCGTAAATAGTTTTTTACAAAAACTTTTTGATGCAATGGATCAAAAAAAATCACCAAACAATTATGAATAATCTTGAACAGTTTTTAGAAGCCCAGCAGTCGGCCATTGAAGGCATGGGGCTGTTTACCACGGTAGATATACCCGAAGGTGCAGTTTTTTTTGAAATTACCGGTGAAATAATCAGTGAAGACGAGTGCATCCTGCGCGAAGAAAACGACAACAACGTATATATTTTCTGGAATGGTGACACCTATATTGATACGGTAATGACGGACAAAATTAAATACATAAACCACAACTGCGATTGCTGCTGTGAAGTGGTTGACAACGAAGACGACAGGCTCTATTTAAAGGCCATACGCGGCATTAAAGCCGGTGAAGAGCTTACCATCGATTACGGTTACGATGAAATTTACGACATGTGCAACTGCCCGGTGTGCAGCGATGAGAAATAGTTTCTTCGAATAGTGCAAAAAACAAGCGACAATCGCTGGAAACTTGGCATTAAAAAAACCGAGTATGCTTACCTTCTCCTACAGGATTTCATGTAAAGTTATATTGAGGCGGGTTAATTTATGATAAAATTTTATAAATACTATTTTTATTGCATATATCAATGGCAATTAAACTGGTGGGGAAAGAAGTGGAATCCGGAGATTACAGCTTCATGGGGAACAGCTTTTGTAGTTAATATGAATATGTATTTTATTGCCGGTGTTGTGTGGCTAATGTTTTTCAGGGAATTGTTCCCTTTGCTTCGTAGCAAAACAATTGTAGTCTTAACCTTAATAGGTGCTGAGCTTTTAATTTCGCACTTCTTTTGTAAAAAGAACAGGTTATCCCAAATAGAAAAACTTTTCAAAGACAATCACAATTCCGTAATATTTGATAGTGTTTTTTTTATAGTTTATAATATGGTAACGATACTATCTTTATTCAGCTTTCTACTCATTCCGCCGTCCAAAATATTAGCAGATTTAATTAATGCGGTTAAATAAATTCATCACCCACTAATGAGAATAGGGCATGTCGGCACACGAAACAAATTCTGCGAAAAGAATTATTGAGCTTGACAAGGAGGCGGTTTTAACTAGCCCACAGTGCAGCATATGCAATTTATCCACCGTAAAGGCAGAATAGCAAAAGGAAAGACGACAAATGAAAAAAACTGTTTTGTTTTCTTTGTTTCTCGGGAGTTTATTAATACTAAATGGGAAAGACCGTATTCAGTATTCAATCTTAAAGAATGAATTTAAAATTACCATTGGTAAAAATGAGGTTTTTCTGCCTGATTCTATATGGGAATTTAACAACAATAGACTGCAATGTTTAAAATTCAATGCACGGGACGGACTACTTCTTGAATTATACGAAATTAATGAGGATGCACTTGTTTATGCTAGTTTTCCAATCAAATGTAGTCATCCAATAACTGGAAGAATACATGATTATGATGTTTCGAATAGTCTTCTTGCGTTCAGTATTGATAATGGGTATGCTGAAAATGAGGTTTTTCTAGTAACGCTTGAAGACAACAAGATGCAAAAAATATTTACAGATTTCGGTTTTATTGAATCAATAAAAATACTTGAAGGTAACGTATATATAAACACTGACATTTATCCTTTAATTGTATACAATATCGCAATGAATAAAATTATTGCGCCACCAAACCAACATAAGTTCCTTTATCTAAATGAAAAAAATATTATTGGTGCCTTTCTGCTTATAAACAAGGATACTAAAAGTACGTTGCAACTATTACAGGACCCCACAGTTAGCACTTCGATAGACGGTTATATTCCGTTGGGGAGGTATATTACAGCGACTCAGAGTCTACCATTCTATCAGATGGAATTCATCCCTAACAAGAACATACTAAAAAAAATTACAATTCTTGAGTTTAACCCATGCACAACAAAGATTGAGGTAGTGTCGGAAATTGAAAACACTGATTTAGATACAATTTTTGTTGAGAATATGGTAATCGATAAATTTAATTCGATGTACGTCTTCATTATGAAAACTCACAATGACGAATTTGTACCTTGCAAACTTATTGAATATGGTCTTTCAGAAAGGAATAAAGGGTATTTAAGAGAAGACTATGAAAAATATATCGACCTACTATAGATACTGGAATAGGAGGCTGAATATTCAGACACCATTTATCCACACAATTCTATTCAAGACCTAGCTGAATATTGAAGAATCATCGTGTAATTCCTTTAATCATGACAATTCCATCCACCCCACCTATAAATCAATCAAAAAGAGTTGTATGCAAAGAGTTAATTATTTTTCCTATGCAGCCATCTTTGCGCCTTTGGGTTTAAATGTTGCTAAGAATTGATGTTAACTTCGACAAACATTGCATTGGCATCATGGTTATAACATTCACTACTGACAACAACAATCGAAACCTTTCCTCACCCCAGCGGGGTGTACTGTTTGTAGAAACAGCCAAGCCCCTAATAACGCAGCGCCCCGTCGGGGTGCACCCTTACAGGGCGCTAAAACGTTTGTTTTGTTTTTTCTACAAACTGGCCACCCTTACAGGGCGGTAAAAACTACCCTCGTTTACTAAAATTATGTAATTACTGCAACAGAAAAAGAAGCAATGCCGCTGAGAAAAAAATTCCATCTAACTCGCTGTAGGCACTTAAAACAGTGGTAACTGGAATTGCCTAAAATTCAAAAGATTCCCCCCCCCAAATAAAGTCAGCAATTTGTTGCTGCTTAAGCGAGCGTTGTATTGGAATCATTTTTTAGCAACTCCCACGGAGTTACAATAACGGTTAGCTCAGCGAGGGTATGATTTCATTCACAATAATGTTTAAACAGGCGGTTAAAGAAAAAGACATTGCAGCGCGTATGCTTATTTTTTTCCGTGGGGCTTGCCATCCTTTGAACAGACTGTCTCTGCTTAATCCTCAATTGCTTCAATCCCTTGTTCTCTCAGTTTTGCTATTCCGTCTTTCATCCCTTTAACCTGTTCAGCGGAGTGCCCTTGCCAAACAGTAATTTCTCCGACAACTTTGAATGGTAGTTTTGACCGGTACGATTTTGTTGGATTGCCCGGGAATTTTTTGTCCGTCAAATTGGGGTCATCCTCAATTGGGCCAGTTGGCTCTACGAGATAAATTCTTTCACGCCCCTCACCCAAAGCAAGTTCAGCACCCCAAATAGCAGCATCCAATGTTGCAGTCAGGTAGATAAATTTTGCCTTATTTCTTTGTCCATAGTTTGAACTAAGCCCAACTTCAATAAAGCTGCCAAGCATCAGGTCAGCCTTTGTGCCGTGAAAATAAGTCTGCGAGAAAGGGCTCTGAATAGATTTGATTTCAGTTTTGTTTTCTTCCATAGTCGTATTTTATTATGCGCGAATATTTATTACTTATATTATTGCCTCAAATAACGGCAACCAACAAAGGGATGACACAATTTACTTAATTTCGCAATAGAACAATAGGCAAAAAAAATTCGATAGCTTTCTTTATTGCATGCGGTTGCACAATAGTTAAATACTCGTAGCGAAAAGAAAGAACTCAACCAACGGTAGGTAAAAAAATCACTTGATTTGGAAAGAGCGAGTTTATCGATTCTTTGTTGTCAATCTTATTAATTTGTTAATCCCCATTTTTAATTGCAAAAAGCAAATAGAAATGTGGTTTTGGAATTGTTTGGATAGGCGGATAAATTGTCTGAACCATGATTCTCAGGACCCGCCTGAATACCATTGGCGGGTCCTGAGAATTCCATCTAACTCGTTACAAATTTAGCAAAATGAGTTGTTTGCGAAGAATTAAGTTTTCTTTGTAGCTATCTTTGCGTTGACTTTGCGCCTTTGCGGTTAAGTGCAGCGAGGAACTGTTGCTTACCACAAGGTTAGCTTTTTATTGCTACTTCGGCAAGCGTTGTATTGGAATCAAGGTTCAGACAACTGCCCCCAAAAGGTCATTTTTCTTTACCCCCTATTAACTTTTTTTTATTTCTGTCCGATAATTATATTAGTAAATGAGCCAAGGAGATTTTCATTTTGCCTATTGCAAAACCGAAACAACTGCTCTTGTATCGGCTCAACAGAAGTTGCAATAATTATTTATCATTTACCGTAGATTCTTATGAAAAAATTTCCAGCAGGCAGCACTATTATTCAACAAGGCACAAAAAATAAGGATTTCTTTATCCTGATGACCGGCAAAATCGGCGTCTATAAAGACGGGCATAAACTGGCCGAGTATGACGAGCCGGGCACAGTTGTTGGTGAGATTAGCTTTATTCTTGGCACTCCCCGTTCAGCAACAATATTATGTTTGGCTGATTCGGAGTTGCTTGAAATCGAAGGAACTGTAGCAGATATTGTGATACACCATCCCGATATTGCCCAGTACGTTTTAATTAACCTGGCCGAAAGATTATCGCACACAACCGATGGATTGGTGATTTCATCGAATAAAAAAGGATTTAAGAATTTACAAAGCCATGTAACAAATATGTAAGTAAAGGCTGTTGTGTTTGCCGGTATATATGAGCCTGTTCATTTCGTTGTGATATTTAGTATTTTTGTTATTTAAAGGACTTTCTTTTCGCGGATTTTTGTTCATTCCGTTTGCATTATTGTGCCTATACTGCTAATGCACCAGGTTATCCAGTCCACACCCTGTGATCACAACTTTGCCACCTGTCGGCTATCCCTGTTTTAATATTCCGATTTTTAGCTTATGTAATATATCTTTGGTAATTTGTCTGTGTAAAATTATTTTTTTACGACAACTATTAAGGTAAACTATAATGCAATTATCGGGACTTAAATACGGTTCAAAATTACTTGAACTGGTGGAATTCCCCGTAGCCGAGTTCCTTACCGGAGCGGCTACCCATGACGAAATCCAAAACCTCATAACCAAATACGGTAAAATTGTTGTTAAACCATCCTTTAGCGGTGGTGTTGGCAAAAAAGGTAAAGCCGGCCTTATAAAAATAGTCGATACCCTGACTGATGCCCTTCTGGCAAAGGAACAACTCTACTTTGCAACAATTCAATTCGGCTCAAAAACGGTAAAAGCCAACGGTGTAACATTCGAGGCCTTTATACCCGCTGAGCTTGAAGTCTATTTTTCAATTGCCGCCTCTACAATTCACCGGAAACCCATCTTTACCATATCGCCATACGGTGGTGTGGATATTGAAAGCCTGGGTCCGGATAAGATTAAGGTTAATGATATTGACCCGTTTATCGGATTAAAAAGCTTCGACTTAACCAATCAACTGAATGATACCGGCTGCCCTGAAGAATTCATTTCCCCGCTTGTACAGCATTTGCCAAAACTGTGGGAACTGTATGATAACTACGGCTTAACCACCATCGAGATAAACCCCATCCGAATGACACGCATCAACAACAAACTTGTGCCAATGGCCTGCGATGTGAAGGCTTCGTTTGATAATGACAATCCTGCATGGAAGCGTTTGATGCTGCCGAATGCCATATTCCAAACCGATGTAACTCCTTTTGAAAATGAAGTGAATCAATTACGCACGTATCAGGGACAGAGTGACGTACTTGAGATGAACCCGGAGGGGACTATCATCCCGTTTATGTTTGGCGGCGGCGCTACCAGCGCTGCAACCGAAACTCTTGGTGCCTCGGCTATTTTCGCATCCGATTTTGGAGGCAATCCACCGTACGAGAAGATGTATGAAATTAGCAGCATCGTTTTTAAGCATTGGCTGCCAAAGGCAAATGTCCTCGTGCTTATCGGAGGCAAAGCTAACAATACCGACATTTATGTAACCTTTAAAGGCGTATTTGATGCACTGCGTGATAACATGGCACAGAATGGCAGGAAACCAATCTATGTTGTTATCGGCAGGGGCGGCCCAAATCTGGTTAAAGGTATGTTCTACGCTAAAGATATTCTCGACACCTTAAAACTTCCATACAGGATGTTCGGTTTTGATACTTCGATGATTAAAGTGTTGGAATACGCGAAAAAGATTGATACGTGGTGGGGTGAAACCGGGAAAAACGAGTACACTAAAAAGTACAAAAATAACAGAGCCTGAAAACCAGTATTGCTAGAATATATTAACCCGTTCTGATGTGTTTAAGCAGATGTTTGCTGCAAGCAAACATATAATACGGCTTGCTGTCAAGCGGAAAAAATAAATAAAAAGAATTTTATATGAGACAATTAATAACAAAACCCTTTCCCTATTTTGTTGGTGTTCACTCACTTGAAGAATTGGTAACCAAAGACAGCCGTGTTTGTGTTATCAATATACTCGGTTCAGAAAGCCGTAAAGTTACCCCGGTCTCGCACGAGTATAGCGGCGGTAATATTGTCGCCGGTGTTCAGTATGGCAGGCGGGGTATTCTCGAAACAAAACTCGGCAACATCCCTATCTACCGCAGTATTCGTGATGTCATGGATCATGACATCGCCTTTGACATCGGTGTTGTCTATCTTCCTCCTGCAGCAGTATCGCAGGCAGTTGCCGAATTAGTAAGCTACAACCACCAATTGAAACGCATAATTATTGTAACTGAAAAAGTTGCGGCCAGGGACTCGCGGAACATACGCATGATTTGTCAGGAGGCAGGCGTTGACCTGATAGGCGCTAACTGCCTTGGCGTTGCAAACGTGTGGGATCACGTTCGTGTCGGCGGTGCATTAGGCGGCGATACACCCGAGGAAGCCCTGCGCAAGGGTTCAATTGCAATACACTCGAATTCAGGCAATTTCACTACAACTATCGCGCAATATTTAAGCACGCAGGGCTTTGGTCTTTCTACCGTGGTCAGTTCCGGCAAAGATATTTATGTGCACTTTGCTCTTCCCGAATTTTTATACGCCGCGCAGAACGACCCGCGGACAAAAGCCGTTGTAGTATATGTGGAACCGGGTGGTTACTACGAGAAGATGGCGTTGGACTGGATACAGGAACGCCGTTTCGGGTTTAATAAACCAATAGTTGCCTGCGTAACCGGGCGGTGGAAAAAAGAAATTAACCGTGCATGCGGCCATGCAGGCGCTCTTGCAGGCAGCGGAGATGATGCACTTGCAAAAGAAAGCTGGTTCGATGAATACTTCGGTACCGGTGCATTCGATCCGAAAAACCCGCAAGTAACAAAGCGTGGCGTGCGGGTATCCTCGATACAGCATATCCCCGATGCAATGAAGGCGGTATTCGAAAAAATAGATGAAGTTACCGACTTTGCACCGCATGGCGATTTGTCACTTAAACCCTGGCTGGGCGATTCGCACCTGAAACTGCCTGTTGAATTAAATATACCGCTTGTGGAAGCGCTTGAACCGTACAATGTTCAGATCAAGGAAATTAACAAACAGGTCGGCGCTCATTATCTTCGTCAGAATATGTCCGATAAATCTGGTGCATCGCGGATGAATCCGCAAACGCAGGTATCGGAACTGCATACCCGTACCGTTCTTGAGTTATCCAAGTATTCAATGGAAGAGAATATCTATTTTTCACTTGCCAAGGTAATGCCCGAAAAAGTGGATATTCCTACGATAAACTTTCTGTTGAATCTTTTCCTGAAAATGGATGAAAAACGGATGGATCTCGTTGATCTTGCCAGAGAAAATGCGTGCACCCCGAATGCATACATCGCATCGCAGGTCGCCCTTATCGGCAACAAGTCACTGCTTGAAAAAACCCGGCAGCACTCGAAGTTTATCATTGATTTAATAAGGGAATTTGATCTTACCGATGAAACAACAAAAATTCCTGAAGAGGTGGATGATTATATCCGGCAGCATCTTTTAACCAAAGATGAGCAAAAGAGGAGCGAAGTTTCTAAGATGCTGCACGGCGAAATAATAAAGACTAAGAAAAAATGTATTCCGGTAAATGTTTGCCAGCATATTATAAAACTTTCTGAAAAAGAAGGCCTGGCTATCAGAGATACGTATGAATTTTTCCTGGCCTCAATTGGTGTTTGCATCTTCTGGAAGCCAATGCTTGAAAACCGCATATCCCGTCAGGTAGTTGAGGATTCAATCAGCTATTTTTATATCGTTGCCCGTATTGTTGCGTATTCAGTTATTGACCGTAAAAACAATACATACTGGCAGCGGCTTATTAACACAAAGCTGTCAAATATCAATGGCTCATTTACCGAAAACGCTTTTAAAATTCTTTTTAACCGCCCTGCTACGGAAACAGAATTATTCGAATTTAAGGCTCTTATTGGTTTAACAATTACCAACGGCCCGGGAACAATCTCAGCCAAAGGCGCTAAAGAATCCGTGAGTGCGCGGAATAATATTTCAATGGCATTCGTGGGATTTTTAACCAATACCGGATTGGCTCATGGCGGCAATGGATTTGAAGCAGTTCATTATCTGCTTGGTAAATTCAAAGACATTACTCTTCCAGATCCCGGCGACAAGAACCATTCGGTTGATTTAAAAACACTTAGCCTTGAAGCTGCCCGAGTATATGGGAAAAATAAACAGATAGAAAAAGAAACCGGTGACTTGAATTATAAACGCATCCCGTGCATTAACCATCCTGTTTTCAAAGGGAACGATGTTAACGTCGATCCCCGCGAGCAATACGTGCGTGCACAGTTTGAGGAGAGAGGAATCTATAATATATTTCTTGATTTCTATCATAACCTTGTGCAGGAATTATTCAACGAAGGCATTACGAAAAATGTGTTTTGCGTTAATGTTGATGCAGTTCTCGCGGTTATTATCCTCAAGTTCGTTTGGAAAGATTTACATGAAGGGAAAATGAGCATTAAGCAAGTGCAGGATATCGTGTTTACCTTATTCCTTTTCGGCCGCTCTATAGGCGTGTCTGCAGAAATTGCAGACCACCGCGACAGAGGCACCGATATGGATTGCAGAACCCCTGAGAACAAACTTTCGTACGTGTTATAGAGTTACAAATATTGCCCGGGCAAGTCTTCCTTGTCCGGGTATTTTTAGCTCAATCGTTAATCAGCAGTTTTTTGTGCTATATAAAACACGTAACCGTAAAACGTTTTATATTTTTCATACATGGCAATTTCTTCGGTAATTTCATCCATCAACGCAACGGCACCTGAGGCATTATTGTACTTTTCAAGAAAAGGCTTAATTTTTTCCTTCTGGGGCAGGTAATAGTTTTCCAGCCAACAGTATTCGGGTAATACAAAATTTGCGACTAGCTTGTATCCGGCATCAACAATTACTTTTATTTTATTATCTGCCGTATCAATCTCCTGATAACAGTTCACCCAATAATCATGCACTTCTGCAGGCCTCTCATCCGCCAGCCAGGTAATTTCGGTAACGGCAATATACCCTTCCGGTTTCAGAAATTTCCGCAGATAATGCATACCGTGTGCAAACCCTATATTGTATATTGCACCCTCGGACCATATAATGTCAAACGAGTTTTCCGGGAAAGGCAGTGAATCCATCGAGGCTTCTTTTGCAGTGATTCTGTTTTCGAGATGCAGGGAACGGCATTTTTCATTCAACTCATTCAAGAATGCCGGAAAGATATCCACCGCGGTAATTTGGGCACCGGTGTTCAAGGCAAGGTCAATGGTTTGCGCGCCGCTGCCGCATCCAATATCAAGTATTGCAGTCTGCTCCGTGATGGCCGGAAGAAACGAAAGAGCTTTTTTTGTTTGTGAAGTATCACCGGGGCCTTGCCGGGATGTACCAAGATAAAAATCGATGATGTAGTCGATAGCTTCCATAATACGCTCAAATTGTTATATACAAAATACAAATTACAAGAACTTTTAACTTTCGAAGATAGTTAAACTTTTTCAGGAAGGTGGGAACTGCGTTCCAGTTTACCCGAACCTGATAAGCTGATGCCATACAACTTATTCTGTAGATAGTATCGCAACTAAGTTGAACTGAAGCCCATTTTGCTTGGAGCCTTTCACCGCCGAATGAACCCGCGGGCAATTGTTCTAATACCTCCCTGCAAAACTGTTGTCATTAATGTCCTAACCCCGGCATTTCGCACAGGGATGGATACCAAACCATTGAAACAAATTGAATAAAAGCAGTCATCAGCTATATTCTATAGACAGTGACAGAATGCTATCAAATCCTATTCAACGATATACATCAGAATGTTTTCAAAAGACTCCGCCGAAAAATTCCGTCGTACCGGTAATAATGAGACGTCAATAATTACTAAAGATTAAACTGCTTCATGGTAAAAATAAAACGGCTGCCTTTTCCTTTTTCACTTTCAACATGCAAAGTACCGGAGTGCTTGTCAATCATTTCTTTACACAAGAGCAAACCTAATCCGGTTCCAATTTCATTGTTTGTTCCTTTTGTATGAAACCCTTCCGTAAGGCTGAATAATCTTGCCATAACATGCGGTTCCATACCAACCCCGCTGTCTTCAACGGTAAAAACGATTTCGCTTCCGCGAGGCTTAGCAGAAAGTGTAATTGTACCGCCGCTATTAGTAAACTTTATCGCGTTGGATATCAGGTTCCGAACAACTGTTTCAAGCATATTTTTATCGGCATAGACTAAAAGGCCATTCGCAATCGAACTGCTGAGTTGTATAGATTTGTTTTTTGCAGACTGTTGGAGCATTTCGATAGTCGGGTGTAAAACATCGTATATAACAAAAGATTCAGGATTGTATGCTATTTTACCGGTTTGCAGCCGCGCCCACTCGAGTAAATTTTCTACAAGCTTTAACGAGTTTAAACTGAGCTCATGCAAGCTGTCTATAATTGCATTTCTTTCTTCACCGGTAAAAAACTCGAATTGCGTCTTGAGCAATTGTGAAAAGCCAATCAATCCTTGAAATGGTGTTTTCATGTCGTGGGCAATTATCGAAAAGAATTTATCCTTTGTCGCATTAATTTCTTTAAGCTCAATATTCTTCAACCGTAAAGCCTCATCCGCGTTTTTCTCAGCAGTAATATCATTCGAGATAACGATAACACCAATAATCACATTTTTTTCATTATAATATGGCACCTTCTCGGTTTTAGACCATTTTTTATTTCCGTCCGGTGTTGTGAATGTTTCAATAATGCCCAGTTTAGACTGCCCGGTTTTAAAAACCTCTTGTATGTCAGCGCTAAATTTTTCAGCCTCCGGCCTTCTGAATACATCATGTAAATTCTTGCCGATTATTTCATTTTCGCTCATGTGCAAACTGTCATAGGCCGACTGATTGCCCCTGAGTATTTTACCATCACAATCAACGTACCATATCATTGCCGGAACACTGTTAAATATTATCCGGTAGTCTTTTTCTTTTCCAAACAAGGCTTCTTGTGTGCGCTTGTGCTCCTCAATCTCGCCCCGCAATTGGGAGTTGGTAATTGCAAGTTCCTCGGTACGGGTTCGTACCCGCTCTTCCAAGTCGGCATACAAGCGGGCATTTTCAATAACCATTGCAGCTTGTGTTGCCAGAATTTTCAATAATTCAACCCGTTCTTCAGGGAAGCCGTCAGGCACCAGATTATTTTCGAGGTAAAGTACACCAAATATTCTGCCCTGCATCAACACGGGCACACAAAGCAGCGATTTAGGTAAATTTTTCCTGATATACGGATCATGCGAAAATGCACGGGTATCGAAAGTTCCGCCTAAAACCACCGTTTCTTTTGTGCGCATAACATAATTAACAATTACAATCGATACTTCCCCTGATGCCTGTTCTAAGGCAAGAGATTTCAACACGTTTATTGTTTTATTTCCGGATTCTGCCTCGGCTTCGATAAAAAGGCCATTTTCATTTTCTAAAATCAGAAAACCGCGCTGTGCACCGGTACTTTCAACTAAAATATCCATCAGTTTCCGGAGCAAATTGCTTATATCGAACTCGCCCGTGATAGAGTGCGAAGCTTTTATCAAACTGCTCAGATCGATAAAACTATTTGTAATTTGCAGCGTGCGGTCTTTAAGGCTTTGGAACGATTCCCCGTAAGCGGGAATGTTTCCGGTAGTGTTTTGCAGGGAATTAAAAAGGTCTGTGTATCTATTTTCAAGGTCTTGTACTTTTGCCAAACCTCCCCAAGCCTGATAGTTGTTTTTGGCCTCCAGAATATGATAACGGGCAAATTGCATTTTACCCCTTTGTAAATAAAACTCGGCGGCAAGTTCGTTTGCAAGCGCTTCTTCTTGGAAAAATCCGTTTTCATGCGCGCCATTAATCGCCTTGTCATAATACTCGCGTGCAGTGCCGTCGTTGCCAATTACCCGGGCGTATTCAGCAGATACAAGGTCGAATTTATGCTGATGGTTCCCCGCGTTAAAATCAG
>JACPGF010000331.1:0-1442 GCA_016182615.1 Ignavibacteriales bacterium | reverse complement strand
AGCCATGCAGCTTCTCCAGATGCTCAAGCACTTGACTGTTTACCGTTGCTTTTTTATTCTTGGAGTATGATTCGTAATTGCCAAGTAGTATCAGCGCATTATAAAAAATATACACCGGGAAATGAAACATACCGGCAACAAAGTGCAGGTATTTCTCTGCTTTTTTGCTATCCTCAAGGGCAGCGCTGTTTTCACGGAAAAGAAACTTCAGTATCATTCCATTAAAATAGTGCAGATAAAGACCCGTGCTGCTTTTTTCTGCTTCAAACAGTTTCAGCATTTCTCCGGCATTATATATTTCACCATTTAGAGAAATAACATCGGGCAGTTTACTTCCCGTCAGGATTTGAATTGCCTGCCTGAACGTTTTGTTATAGCCACTCGTTAAATACTGATTATGCTTTTTATTTGTTGACTCATATTCCTCCAATGCCCGTTCAATCTCCGGCAAGCCAATTGCGCTAAAGTAAGAATACGCGGTGAAAATATGGGCACAAAGCGTAGCCTCCGTGATTTCCCCGTTTTTAAGGCCATGCCTGTAACCTAATTCCAACGAGGGTAAAGTATTTTTTAACGGTTCAACCCAATGCTTTATAAACAAATTGAATATTTGCAATAGGGTTGTTTTATACTGCACGGAATCCTGATGCTCCACTAGTTCAAGCCCGACTTTACCAAAACGGTACGCCGAATTAATATCGTTAAACTGCCCGCTTAACATGGCGGCAAATAAAACGTACGCGTGGCATGAAACAGGATTATTTCCATATTGAATGGAAAACAGCACCTGCTTAAGGGTGGATAGTGCGAAGATTTCCGGCCTAAGGGTTGATACGGGAACAGCAATTTTATCAAGCAGTTGAACTATTGCATTTTTTTCAGGATCCTTCATTACCGGGGCTTGCAGCAAGTCTTCTATTGCCTTCCCTTTCAGGGCTTCCATTATATCCGCGTATGCATTAGTAATATCAGCCGTATCAGGTTTTGCAGGGAAATGCACACCCAATCCTGCTGCATATTGCAGAACAACTTCAACCGCTTCCAACGGTTTTACGTTGGCAATCAATTCATCAACTGATTGTTCGATTGCCGCTAAATTTTCCGGCGTACTTAAACTATTTGCCATATTATGTTTTGTCTTTGAGTCTCGGTAAAGTTAGGAGTGTTTTTTTACTGACCACTTATGCCAAATAAACATATCCTTCTGTATGTGCACCGGTAAGGCCGTTTCAAGCTGGCATACAACCGGCAAAATTATCCAATTTTCACTCACAACTGCAACCGACCTTTTGCTAAAAATTATCGAATGAGGAAAACAGAATATAAGGAGAATACAATTAAATTATGAATTTTTGAATTTTGCCGGGGACGGAAGTTTACCCGGGCCAACAGGGAAAATAGCACAAGTCCAAAATCGGTGGTAAATATGGCAAATAGAAATT
>JACPGF010000341.1 GCA_016182615.1 Ignavibacteriales bacterium | reverse complement strand
TCCGGATTATTTGATTTGCCGAAACTAAGCGTCTCCGGAAAAACGTAAGTGTAAAGAGGCTTAGTTAACGCGAGTGGAGCGACTTGAGGTGTGGTTGGAACAGGAGGCGTGACAGTAACAGTTGTCAGTTCTGACGGCGGTTGCTGTTGTTGTAAAAGAATCGACAATTCCGCCTGAAGCATTTAGAACATAAATTCTTCCGGCAGGTGTTGACCAACGAGAAACCCAGAATTGATTCAATCCGGGAATAAAAACTGCACCTGCATTACCAAGTCCACCGGTAACTGCCTGCAGATCGTAGTTAAATAACACGTCCCACTGTGCCTCAATTGGCATTTCAGTTTTCAGTGTACCACGTAACGGACTGACATCTTTATCTTGAGCAAAACCAGTTTGGCCGAGCAGGATAAAAACGAGAGCTAACGCTAAGATAGAAAGAGATTTCTTCATACCTTCCTCTTTTTATAGTGATTGATGATGTATTTAATAAATGAGAGACTGTCTTATAGTTTATCATTTTTATAACAAACTTAAAGACAGCCTCCTGAAAAGGACTATTTTACCAACATAAGCTTTTTAACAGCTGAAAATTTCTCGGTTTTAACTTTATAGAAATAAACACCTGTTGTTAAGTGAGAAGCATTCCATTCAACTTCGTATGTTCCTGCTTCTTTTACTTCGTTTACTAATCTAGAAACAACTTGTCCTAGCTGATCATAAATTGCCAGTTCAACCATTGCCTTTTCCGGTACACTATATTTAATTGTAGTTGACGGGTTGAAAGGATTTGGATAATTCTGGAACAATTCATAACTCAACACGGCATTCATATTTTCAACGGTAAAAGCCTGAACACCCGGATTAATAATGCGTACTGTACCGCCGCTGCGGACATCTGCACTAACCAATTTACCACTGGTAGCTTTATCAGACAGGCGTAAATCTGCACCAACAACTGTTACATCCACCGGATAAACCGCACCATTTAGCAGTACATCAAGGTTCGTTGAAATCTGATCGACAAACCGGCTGCTGCTAAAACGGGCATCAAATACTTCCGACGGAGGTACTGGCGGTAAATCATAAAGTGACGGATTTTGCACCTGCTTATTTGCAACATAAAGGGTAGAGGTATTACCCGCTGCATCTGCAATTACTATTTTACCCCACTCTTTATCAACCGGAGCTGCTGCTATTGCATCGCCGCTCTTGGCTGCCAGAGCTGGTAAATTAATTGTACCAGCCGCGGAGGCACGAACCCAGTAACCTTTACCAACATTTAATGAAGTTGCTTGTTGATAACCGCCGCTATAACCATAAAATGGACTGCTAATTATATTTGCCGGTGTTGTTGTTAATGCGCTCACTAAGGCATCAAGTTCAAAAGCGCCAACAATATTCCAGCCAGCTTTTACACTTAACGTACGTGTACTTGGTGGTACGCCGCAAACATTAACCACTGCTTGCGAACCATAACGGAGGAAATATCCTTTACTTGTTTCAAGTACAGTTGATAATACATAGTTATTATTATAACCATAAGCAGGTGAAGTTGCAGCCGGGAAAAGGACTGCTGTTGCCATACTTCCAGAGGATACGAGAGGAACTGAAACGATATTCCATCCTGCTGCAAGAGATATGTCTCTGCAAAGTGAACGGGTATATTCTATTTTAAGTGCTGTAATACCGGTGTTAGTAAGTACGTAGCTGCTTACCGATTTCATGTTAACATTTACCAGTGTGCCGGTAATCATATCCTTTAATGCAAAATTACCAACGGGAAGTGTTGCTGCATTCCATGTTAAAGTAATAGGATAGCCTGTTCCAGCCTGAAATTTTGCTACCCAGGAAGCAGATAGAACAGTATCATTTCTGAAATCTTTAAGGGAGTAGTCTGCCGGGGTTACCGGTAATTCGAATCTCGCGTCAAATACACCAGCCGGAGGAACCGGAGGCAATGGAAGTTCTCCAAGAAGTGCATCCATTCCGTCAGTTGCCTGAGGCGATTGCCCGAAGACTAAATCTTTATTGTCTATACCATTATCTTTTATATTAATAGTGTGCTGCCATGTAATGATAGCGGTTTGTGTTATAGTAAAAGTTGCATTCGAGACATCGGAAGTTGCAGAATTCGCACCATCACTGATTCGAACTTTTGCCTGCGTGGTTCCGATATTAGGAACAGTCCATGAATAAACTGCAGGTGTCGCGGGAACGCTTGCTGCAATAGTATTCCATGTTGTACCGTTATTACTTGTATATTCAATTTTAACCGTACCAACATTGGAACTTGTCCACGTTATATCTTTCTGCGAAGTGCCAGCCCATGTTTCGCCGCCATTGGGTGATACAACGGTTACAGAGGCAACCGGTGCACCGCCAACTTTACGGAGCAATACGCCTGCTTGGCCGCCAACCATACCCTGAGCACCGCTGTTGAACAACCGGACAAATAGCATTTCACCCGTTGTACCTGCCGGTAATGTTTCACTCGTCCAAGATGTACCATCGTTGGTTGTTTTGAATAATCCGGTAGAAGATGCAGCATAAGCAACACTTGTTCCGGGCACATAATCCAAACCATGAGTAAGTGCGTTTGTTGTTGTCAGCGCCGTAAACGATGTTCCACCATTGGTGGTTTTATTCATCGTATTTGTTGCCTGCCAAAATCCAACAAGGCCATTGCCGGTGCCGGAACTAAATGCAAGAGCGCCGGTGAATTGTGCAGTGGTTGTACCAATTGTCCAAGGACCATCAGCACCGTTAACTGAACGATATACCTTATTCGCTAAGGTAGCACCAGTCTGACCGCCGGTACCAAACCAAAATGTATTACCAACAGCATACCATGAATTGTTCGCACCAAATACAGTACTCGCCGGGGCAGTCGGTCTGTTTGATGTAAGAGTCCATGTTACACCGCCATCGGTTGATTTTACAATATGAAAAACTCCACCGATTGGATCTGACAATGCCCATAAATTGTTTGCATCAACATTGTCAACAAAATTAAACCAGCATCCGGCAACACTATAAACCTGTGTCCATGTAGTGCCTCCATTAGTAGTACGCATCAATTTACCATCACCCGCACTTGGTCCTAAGGCAACAACTGCGGTTGTTGGATTTAACACTGCAATTGAATATGCACCTTCTCCGGCATTACCGGCAGCGGTAAAGGTTGCTCCTGCATCGGTTGATTTTTTAACATCACCAGTGCTGGAACTTATCCATACATTATTTGCATCAAGATAGTCGATACCCCAGATATCACCTGTTGTACCACTGGTAACTGCTTCCCAACCTTGTGTCGGGGGCTGCCCTATTGTAAAGAGCCCGTCGGTAACATCGCTTACTGCTGCATTGCTTACATCGGTAATTTTTATTTTACATTGTGTTGCCGGTGTATTTGGAACTGTCCAGCTATATGATCCTGTTGTGCCGCTTACACTTGCTGCAACGGTTGTCCATGCAGTGCCATTATTCGTCGTTAATTCAATTTTAACATTAGCAATGTTCGAAGCCATCCACGTGATGTTTTGTGAACTTCCCGGAGCCCAAATTTCTGAACCATTTGGAGCTGTTACAGTAACTGAGGCTGCCGTGGTCGAGAAGGATAATTCTCCTATCCATGAACCCCAATTATTTGTGGATCTGACATACTCAGTCATGACATATACTTTTGATGGATCCGATGGATCAGTCCATGCACCATTATAATCACCCCAACGGTTTCTTGAACCGCCAAAGGTTTTATAATATGTTCCGGCGCCGGCTTTTACCAGTTTACTACCGGTCATTGCTGTTGCGCCAACCGGGTACGTTGTATAGTAAGCACCGACATATTCTGTGGTACCGCCCCGGCTATAAGTTAATGCAATATTTCCGGTGCCGTCCAAAGATAATGCAGGATACGAGTGCCAATAATTATCTACACCCATTGCTTTATCTATCGAAACGGTATTCGTAGTTACATCAATACCAATAAGCCGGACTGCTGAAAACGCATTGCCGGTACCAGAACGAACAGTATGGACTGCATAGAGCTTCCCGTCTTTAAAGAATGGTTCATTTCTTAAATTACTAGAACCACCATCAATGGTGTTCGTTGAGCCTAACTGTCCCATATCGGCAGGATCAGAATAAGCTGTTACCGGAACGTTTACCGCGGTAAGTACCGGGGTTGTTAAAGGATTGGTAACTTTATACAAGGTTACGTATGTTCCTGTAACAAAGGGTGAACGCCCTAAGAGATAATACTCACTTGAGTTTCCGGTCATTCTTGCAGGACGAAGCCCGAAGTTAACAGGATTTGTTCCATCAGGATGACGAATATCCCACAAATCTTTCCAGGTAACCTGTCCTGCAGTATTTGCATATAAGTCCGATTTAGGGATAATTCTGATTTTTGAGTAGTTAAAAGAGCCTGCGGCGGTAAATTGATTTGATGTTATGTAGATTGCATTCTGATCGTATCCGACACCCTGGTAATCTGCCCAGTTTCCGGCGGCAGTGCTGCCATTAACTGTGGTTGGCAGTTTCCAGTTGTACCAAGTTCCAGCTGCAATCGAATCATCTGAAACGGAAACCAAGAAATACGCTACGGTACTTGATGAATTCACGTTTAACCATACCATTATCCATCTTTTCGCATAATGATCATAGATTACTTTCGGATCGAAAGGATCTGCACCAGATAAGGTAGAATTGTACCATGTTGATCCCTCGATTGTCTTTGAGATAACACCGGATTTATTCATGATTGCAAATCTTGAATTAACTAAGGCCATTATTTCCTGAGCGCCAACGGCAAGATATGGATCCGGCGGTATGAAAAATCCTTGATCAGGCAAAGCCTGAAAATCTTTGGTGAGAACAAAAGCGAAAATATTTTTGATAGGTTTCGGTCGGAAAGTTGTAAGATGCTGAGACTCTCCAAATGTACCCGTTGTAACGGTTACACCACTTGCAACTGAACCACTTGCTGGTCCCTGATACAATTGTCCCAGAACTGTACACGTAAAAAGCAATGCAAATAGTGCAATTACTTTCAATGAATTCATCGTGCCTCCTGAAATAAGGTAATTAATAAATGTAAAATCATGAAATGAAGTGAATTTGGCTTATAATTTCTATATGAGTAAGTATTCTTTATTTATTAAATAGAAAGAAGTGACATAACTATATTAATTAACAATTACACCGAAATTTATTAATATTTTTAACCAAAATCCAGAAAATTTTTTAAATATCCTGAATCGCTTTTAATCAGAAACTTTTTTGGGACACAAACTATTGCTCAAACATGAATCAAGTTATAAATTCTGTTTACAAATTGCAAGAAAAA
>JACPGF010000012.1 GCA_016182615.1 Ignavibacteriales bacterium | reverse complement strand
TTTGTTGGTGATTCACCTCAGACTAAAAGTCTGAGGTTAGGGCATAAAGGTGCTGTTAACTCGAAAGATATATGTGTGTAAAATTTTCCTTAATATTTTGCCACCGATTTTGAACTTGAACCGATTTTAATACTGCAAATGCCTTTGTAAAAAAACTGCTATATTATGGCAGTAATTTTCTAGCAATTATCCATTATATTACAGAGACAGTTTAACCATGCAAAGAATATTTTTTCCCCTGCTTCTCATTTTCGGGTTTATAGCCCTTCATGCTCAGACCGGTACGCCCGCACCCGCGGATGATATTATGAAAACAGCTTACACGGCTGCGGCAAAATCCAATAAAAAAGTTTTTCTGGTCTATCATGCTTCGTGGTGTAAATGGTGTAAGAAATTAGATTCGGCTTTAACCAGTACCGAATTAAAACCGGTGTTCGATAAATACTTTGTTATATCACACCTTGATGTAAACGAGCGGAAAGAAAAAGTTGAGTTGTTGGAAAACTCCGGTGGCAGGGAACTGCTTAAAAGCCATGGTGGTGAAAATGCCGGGCTTCCATACTATGTTGTCTTGAATACAAAGGGCAAAAAACTGGCAGATTCAAAACAAATGCCGGATACCTCAAACATCGGGTATCCCGGGGCACCTGATGAAATTAAATTGTTTACGAGAATGTTAAAAAAATCAGTCCCGGCAATGAAGAAAAAAGATATTAGTATAATTTCGGAATATCTTAAAAAACATGCACCGGCACATTAAAAACAAAAAAAACAAGAAATATCTTGGCGGGCTGTGCGGTTACGTGCAGCAAAGAATGAAACCGCAAAAGTGCAAAGAACGCAAAGGTAAGTTGCAAAGAGAATAGTGAGAAATTCTTTTTAATGAAATTGAGTTTATAATAATATCCTAATGATAAAATTTTATGAATAGAAACAATAATACCACAACTGGCAATGGAAAAAACTTTCTCATTGCAGGCGGATGCATGAGCATCGCAACCGGACTGCTGCATTTTGCAATAGTATGGGCAGGTGCATCAGGTTACCGTTATTTTGGGGCGGGAGAGGATATGGCTCTAATGGCAGAAAGCGGCTCGGCTTATCCTGCGTTGCTGACAGCGGCTATTGCCTTTGTGTTTTTAGGCTGGGGGGTATATGCATTTTCTGCTGCGGGATTAGTAAGAAAACTTCCGTTCCAAACAGTGCTTATTCCCGTTATTGGAGCCGTGTTTGCACTGCGTTTGGGTGTTCTTCCACAAATTGTTATATATTTAATGCCGGGTACCGAGATAATGATGAAGGATATAGTATTTTCTGTTGCTGCACTCACTATTGGTGTGTTTTATCTCGTAGGCTGGAAATTGCAAAGAGTAAGGGCATTGGAAACTAAGGGTTAATATGATCATACTGATTAAAACCGGCATTTGGCGTAAATCATTTTGTACGGTTGCACCGGATTTCTTAAGTTAAGATATTAAACATATAGGACTTGTAATGGAAAAAGAATTGGTTTTGGAAAAAGTTAATCAGGCAGCCCATGTTCTTAATGAACTGGATATTGACGTTTGGATGACCTTTGTGAGGGAAAGCAGCATCAATCACGACCCATGCATGGACCTTGTCGTGGGAACAAACTGTACATGGCAGTCTGCCTTCCTTATTAACCGAAATGGTGACTCTACTGCCATTGTAGGCTCACTCGAAGCACCACACATGGAATCGGTTGGAACATACCGCAATGTTATCGGATACGTGCAATCCGCGCAGGAGCCGCTCCTTAAGTATCTAGAAGAATTCAATCCCAAAAAAATCGCAGTCAACTACTCAACAAATGCAAATTTAGCAGACGGCTTAACGCATGGCATGTATCTTACACTATTGAATTATTTAGACGGGACACCATACCCCTCAAGATTTGTTTCTTCTGAGCGTATCGTTTCCATGCTGCGCGGAAGAAAAAGCCGTAAAGAAGTCGAGTTTATGAAAATCGCGATACGTCATACACTCGAAATTTATGATATGGTTACTGCTTTTATCAAACCGGGCAAATCCGAAAAAGAAATAGCTGGGCTTATTACCGGCGAGATTAAACGCCGCGGTTTGGAAGAAGCGTGGGAATTGGAACATTGCCCATCGGTATTTACAGGACCGGAAACAGCCGGTGCACATTCCGGACCAACTGACAGGCAGGTAGAAAAAGGCCATGTTGTCAATATCGATTTTGGTGTAAAGTTTAACGGATACTGTTCCGATTTACAACGGAGCTGGTACATCCTCCGTGACGGTGAAGACTCTGCCCCCGCGGAAGTACAGCGCGGATATGATGTAATTCAGGAAGCTATTACACGAGCCTCAAAACGGGCGCTCCCCGGTGTGCAGGGATGTGAAGTTGACGATGAAGCAAGGAACTATATTGTTGAATGCGGTTATGCAGAATATCAGCACGGTCTCGGTCATCAGGTTGGCAGGATAGTGCATGACGGCGGCGTTGGTTTTTACCCGCGGTGGGAACGTTACAACAATCTGCCTTATCTCTCGATTGAAAAAGGGCAGGTTTTTACATTAGAGCCAAGACTGCTTGTACCGGGGCACGGTATTGTGACAATTGAAGAGATGATACAAATCGGTGACAAAAAAGTTGAATGGTTATCGGAGAGGCAGCCGCAACTGTTTCTAATTAGAGAATAGCAATTTAGTTCTGTAACACGTATTTCGAAATAACAACTCAAGTTTGCTTTTAGTCGAATTTTAAAGCTTTATTTCACCTTTATGTTTTCAATAGAAAAATAACATAGGAAGTATTTCTATAAAAACTTTTACTAGTAACATTATTGTCGAATGCTGTGGGTAACGCCAGCTCTATTTGAATGTTCTATCCCCCGGTTTCCCCAATGCCTCCCAAGCGAGGTAAAGTGTCAACTTAAAGAATGGATTTTTACTTGGAGCTTCCCTCTCCTTACGAAGGATCAAGGGTGAGGTTGTTTTGTTTTAGCGGCATTATTGGCTGTTGAAATTGCAATTGATTGAATTGGCTTCGGTTTCAAACAGGGAAAAAAGAGGACTAAACCAAATTAGCTTCAGCCGCAACTCTACGTTTTACGGGAGATGATTTCCACCCCTACTTCCTGAGACTGATTGAACCCAAATTATGCATTTCAATCTTCAAAAGGCTGTAACTGCATTAATAACTTGTGGTTACGGCTCCCTCTGTTATGTTAAATGTCAAGTGAAAACTTGAGAACCTTCAATATTTTTTTGATAGGTTGCGTGAAGCTTTACCAAATGCCATTGATTTCTTATATACAACTCCATGCGATTTTCTCCTCCTGTCAAGAGCGCGTCAC
>JACPGF010000342.1 GCA_016182615.1 Ignavibacteriales bacterium | reverse complement strand
TTTCACATGGGAAATATCGCTTTCCATTATCCACTGGAATCCATCCTTTATACCAATAACTTCGATTCCTTCAACTGCAGCACGTATAGTAGCTGCGCCTATTACACTATTGATGCCGGGGGCAGGGCCACCGCCAACAAGTATTGCTAATTTTTTAGGGGCTATCATTGAGTTCTCCAAATGTTTCAGTTATTTCAGCACAACAAACTTTATAGTTTCTTGTGAAGTGTTTTGTTGTATTGTACAAAAATAAACACCTGTGGTTAAATTATCATAACCAAATCGTAAAATATTTTCACTTTTTTGAGGTGTTTCAGCAATTTTACTGAATATTTCTTTCCCCTCAACACTATATATCCTAACCGAATACGGTTTATTCTCCGGTAAAGTGAAAGTGATAACGTTATCAGAGTTTGTCGGGTTCGGATAACATTTTAAATTAAAGCCTAAGCCTTTTTTTTTTAATGCAGGTGTATTCCCGTTATCAACCGCGTTTGTTGCATCCGGTGATAGCCTCCGGTTAAGGCTAATCATCAATGCATCGGTATTAATGAAAGTATTTGCCTTTACTTTTTTGTTGCTCACCGAAAGTATCTGCCGTAAACCTTTTTTCAGGTAAAAATCGCCCAGCTTGATAAACCGTTTATTATTGGTATTGCTTTGGTTAACATACACCATAGTTGAATCGCCGGTGTTAAAATAAATTGTATAAGCTGCTGAATCTGTTCTGTTTGTTGCAGTTACCTGATATGCATACACTTCATAATAGCCGTCAGCGGGTACATCTGCGGAATAGCTAACAGTTGAGAGATTGCCGGATGCAGCCTGCATACATCCGCCGGAGTAACCAGTTAATGTACTCTGCTGCCACGCGCCGTTGTATTTTATTTTTGCTGTATCTTTCAGTGTTACTACATGATAAAATGCTCTTCGGTTCTCTTCAGTGAGAGGAGGATCCGTTTTATTAACAAACGATCCAGTGCGCAGTGAGCTGAAATATGGCGGTAAATCGAGTGAATACCAGAGTGCCACACCTTTCAGGTTCAAATTACGGATACCCGTAATGTATTGACCAAGTTCCTGCGTGCTTAACATGTTAACTGCTACCGCGGGATAAAGCTTGCTTTTGTTCTGCAGCATTGATATTGCAAAGTTGACTATACTGCTAAAGGTACTCCAGGGAGAAACATACATCTGTAATTGTACATAATCCACAAAGTTATTATTTACCCAGTACACCCAGTCCTGGCAATACTCGTTGTAAGCGGTGTACGATGATGAACTGTATAAACTTGGCGCGTTTGAAATCAGTACATGCGGATTGGCAGCTTTAATACTGTCATACGCCCGTTTCATGAACAGGTTTATTTTATCCGCACGCCAGCGCAAAAACTGTGCATTGGTGCTGTCGGCAGGCAGGGGAGTGTTATTGTTCTCGAAACGGTAGAGCGAGTCGGTGTATGCATCGTAACCATAACCCACATGGGAATAACGGACTCGGTCCAATTCGATGCCGTCAATATCGTAGTTTCTGCATATTTCAGTTGTTAACCCGATTAAAAAATCCTGAACATCTTTTCTTGTCTGCACCATCCAGTAAAAGCTGCTGTTATCTAACTCCCGACCGCTTTTCGTGCGGGCAACCCAGTTGGGGTGTGGAGTAAAGATGCCGCCTTTTTGCGGGGGTGTTACATCACCATTCCACCAGCCTACAAAGCCGTATTCAAACCATGCTTCTACATGCAATCCATGCTTATGGGCTTCGGCAATTGTTTCAGCCAAAATGTCCCTGTTTGTATAAACCGGGTCAATGCGCAAACCGGTTTCGTTATAGAAGAGGTTACTTTTCCATAATGGATAGCCGCGGCTCCACACGTTTATATAAACGGTATTAAAATTGCTTTTTGCCAAGCTGTCTATTGCTGCTGCAAGCAGTTCTTTGGTAGCCATTTGATTGCGTGCAATCCATGAGCCGCGGAGTTCTTGAGCGTGAGTATTAAAAAAAAGGGCCGTTAAAACGACCCAAACGAAAATTTTCATTAATTTGATAATAACTTAA
>JACPGF010000011.1 GCA_016182615.1 Ignavibacteriales bacterium | reverse complement strand
TCGGGGCGTAGCGCAGCCCGGTTAGCGCGCCTGCCTTGGGAGCAGGAGGCCGCAGGTTCGAATCCTGCCGCCCCGACTTGTTAATTATGAATTATTAGTTATGAATTATAAATTGTATTGATAAATAATTCATATAATAATTAAAAATTCATAATTTATAATTATACCCGCGCCCGTAGCTCAATTGGATAGAGCATCAGCCTTCTAAGCTGGGGGTCGGTGGTTCGAGTCCACCCGGGCGTACAGAGTTAATGTATAATTAATAATGAAGTATGAAAAAAACTTCACATGGGCTCTTAAATTATACATTATTAATTATTCATTATACATTTTTTCAGACGGCCCCATCGTCTAGTGGTTAGGACATAGCCCTTTCACGGCTGTAACAGGGGTTCAAATCCCCTTGGGGTCACCAAAAGCTCGTCACATTGTGATGGGCTTTTTGCATTTTAAACTGATTTTTTTGCGACAAGACCCTTTAGCAGAAAGGTGCTCAAAATCCTTTGCTGTTTTTCCATATTGGGAAACATTGTATATTTATACTCAACTAATTCTTATTATCAGAAAAATGCAGCTAAAGGAAGTCATGGACAAAATACTCATTGAAGTAAACGATCCCGGGAAGAGGCAAATTCTTTTAGAATTTTTAAAACAACTAAACTTCCTGACAATAAGCGAACCTAAAATAAAAACTGGCAGAAAAAAAAATGTTCTTCGTGATCTCTATGGGATATGGGAGGGGAGAGATATCAATCTTTCGGAAATCAGGAAATCGGCATGGAAGAGACGATAGTTTGTGATACGAATATAATTATTGAGGTATTCAAGAAAAACCACGAAGCGCTTTCTTTGATTGAAAAGATCGGGAAGGGTAATATTTCCATCAGCGCAGTTACACTAATGGAACTTTATTTCGGAGCCTTGAATAAAAAAGAACTTGAGAGAATAAAGAAGTCTCTGAGCGGCCTCACGATTCTTTCAATTCATGAAAGTACTACATCCATCGCTTTGAATTTAATCGAATCTTTCTCTAAAAGTCATGGGTTAACAATTCCGGATGCCCTAATAGCGTCAACGGCAATTGATAACAAGTTACCATTGCTTACCTACAACACGAAGGATTTTAAGTTCATTAAAAATTTACAACTCGTCTCTTTTTAATTTTTAAACAATGTAATTTTAAACATCTATTGAATTTTGATGAAATTTCCGAATGAGATATTTTGTTAACTTGAGGTAATCTAATTAAAAGAACAATTATATGATCAACTTTGAAATAAATTTTTTTGTTGAGGAATCCTTGGATGGCGGCTATGAAGCCAAAGCGATAGGTCACTCTATATTTACCATAGGCGAGCCTTTGGAGGAAATTTAAGAGCCCATCAAAGAGGCAGTTCACTGCCATTTTAATGAAGCGGATATGCCAATGACCATCCGTATAGTTTATCTCAAAGAAGAAGTTGTAGCCGCTTGAAAATTCCCCGGGGTATTGACGGAAGAACTTTCGTTTGCATGCCCTAATCACTGCGATATTCACTTTCATAATAAATGAGGAAAATAAAATGAAGCTGATATTAAAAATTTTTATAATAAGTTTCTTTTTAACATGTTGTGTAAATACAATTACTTGCGGGAATTCTGTCATTAAATATGAAAATTTAACTCAAAATATTGATCCAACCCAAGCCGCGGAAATAACAGCTCTGGACTTTATGAAATGGTATAAAAAAAATTATGATAGTATTATTGCTATCGAAATGGTAAATAATTTGCCAAATACAAAAAATTATGATTCTACAAAATTTTACAGTGTGAATTTTGCAGGCACAGAAAAGTATTTGAACTATTTAAAATCAAGCGGATATGTTTCTGACAAGTATTTAGATTATTGGAGAGCGAATTTTAAGAAAAGCGAGAATAACTTTAAGAAGCATCCAGTCAATGATGGAATTGTCGAAGGCTTTGAATACGATTTTGTACTTCTAACACAAGAGATTGAGGATGCATTGAGAATGATCGAAACCGCTAAAGTAGTCAAAGGGAAAATTCAAAATGGCAAAGCTGAAGTTCATTTAAAGCTTGACAAGAGCTGGATTTATAACTATAAGCTTTCTTTTAACGGAAAGAAATGGCTGATTGATTCAATTGGTTATTATCGACCTAATTCAAAATAACCAGATCAGGAGATCGTGATAATAATTTTCTGGTATAAGAACTTTACAATTAATCATCATTTCAGGAAGCAAAGTTTATTAGACATAGCCCTTTCATGGCTGTAACTGAGGTTCAAATTCCCTTGGGGTCACCAAAAGCTCGTCACATTGTGATGGGCTTTTTGCATTTTAAAGAATACCTCACTACTGTAATCCTCCAGTTCACCAGCCTGAGGTTGGCATTGGAGGGTTCAAATTCGCTCACAAAGTGATCTCTCGGAAGTGAGATTACAATTAGCCCTCATTTTCAAAAAATTTTGTTTTTTTATTGTGTATACATGAAGTATTGAGCCTTCCACTAAACAAAACACCAAGCAAAATTTTCCCCGAAATCAGCTTAAGTAAAGAAATTTTCGTTTTTATCAAAAGCGTGACGAAAGTAATGCTAAAATACATTTTGCAATAAATCAGAGAGGTTTATATATTTCTCGGATAAACCCTAAAAACAGATTCCAGTCCAATGATTAGGAACAATGTCGCTGGAAATTTTATTCTTGCGGTTATTGTAAAACATGGAATAAGTAATTGAGAATAAACCATTCAAAAAAAATAGAATATGAGAAAAGTAATTGCTGCAATAAATATGACACTTGACGGTGTCTTTGACCATACTGCCGGACTACCCGATGAGGAAATACATCAACATTATACGGAACTATTGGGTCAGGGAGACGCAATTCTATACGGCAGGACTACATATCAACTTATGGAATTTTGGCGAACCCTATTGGAAAATCCTTCCGAAGAAAAATCAATGAATGATTTTGCGGCGGCTATAGAAAAAATCCCGAAAATAGTTTTCTCCCGCACGATTAAAAATGTTGAATGGGCAAGTGCAACATTAGCAAAACGTGACTTAAAAGATGAAGTTTTAGAACTCAAGCAACAATCTGGTAAAGATATTTTTGTAGGCAGCCGCAGTTTAATTATTCAGCTGTTAAAACTTAATATGATTGATGAATTCCAACTTTGCATTTATCCGGTTATTGCAGGAAACGGTTCGCCATTATTTGAAAACATTAACGACATGATTATTTTTAAACTCGTTAAAACGAAAATCTTTAGCGGTGGAGCTGCAATTCTATATTATCAGCCGGAAAACGAAACGCAAAGAAAAACAACAACTGAAAACAGTATTCAAAATTAATAGTAGATTCTTTCAATCTGTTGCAAATCAATCCGCACGTAAATTTTAACGGAAACGCCGAAACGCACTTAATTTTTTAGAATCGGCTTTTGACGGAGAGTTCGCGATAATTATGCTTTTCATGGATCTGTCCAGTCCTGAATTCCCTGTAACGGAAAATGATGCAAATAAAATCACGCGCATTGTTTTACATATTGGGAAAAATATGTTTTGGCAAATGACGTTCCCGAAAATATGGTGCAGACAAATGAAAACGGAAACAGAAATAAAAATTCAATAAGCACGGATGGCAAAGAAGAAGCCGATAGGTTATTTACAGGACTATCGGAAGGCGGACAGATTGAAGGGTCAGTGAGAGATCTTACTTTAGTTGTTCTGAGACATATACTGTATTGAATTGAAGTTGGATTTCGACTCGAAAATATTGAGAAAACGGGGATAAACCACTCAGCCGGAAACAAGGTGTAGTCTCCTTCACGACAGTGGGCGCAAAGAGCTTACTGGAATTGGCTGCCAATCATTATGGAAAGATATTTTCAACTATCTACCAAAGCGGCCTAACGGCATCTTAGATATTTATCATGAGAATTTCTCAAATAATCGAGCGGCTGCATTAACGAATCCTCATTGAAACCTATGGCAGTAAATTACTTAAAGGCTTTCCTCGAAAGGAAAAGAAATTGGCGGTTAAAGCATACCCGTCCTGCTTAACAAATTCAAGTTTGAGTTTCTCAAGCACTCGGAGGCGGTTTATAACATCAAAGTTGAAAAACATCAGCTTTATAACAACAATTTTGGGAGTATTTTAGTGATTTCTTTGAAGGATGCCTGTTTAATTCAGTAATTTTCCAACCTCGTAGAATTTTACCCAACCGAGAATGATGTTATTATCGTCTGCCATAGCTATCGCAAAACATAGGAAATCAGTTTTTTTTATTTTGATTTTCTCATTGAAAAAAGGAGCGGAATTTAACGGCCTTGCCTCACGAATATCAGCCGTCAGACACATGTTTTTGGTGCTGTCCATATTCAATGCGCCTATTAACAATTGCAATTTTGTTTTGGTTAATAAGGGCTTCCCATACGAAGCATCATCGTATAATTCTCCACGGACTGTGAGTATTGAATCAGTTCTGTTAAAAGTTATCGAGTCGAACATTACGCCGATCCAAATAATCCTGCAGCTTCTAAAAGCAACGAATTGCCCCTTACCTATATAAGCGTAGCCTTCCTTAAAATTTGGGCGCAATTTGCTAAACTCATCCACGGAAATAATTAAGTTTTGACACAATGCAACTCCTGCAACGCCTAAACTGATTATGAAAACCTTCATTGCTCTTGTCATTACAATAAACCATAAATATGAATTGAATGATCTGTAAAGTCGAATAAAAACATGCGATATTGCATAAGTATTGAGAGCTATTAGAAGTACACATTTGCGAACTTTTATCCGATTTGCAGTTTAATTTGCTGAGCTCTTTCTTCAACAAAATTACGGAAAGTTTCCGAGATAATAAGCGGAGATTAAGTTTGGGAACTGGGCTTCATGCGGGATGGGGTTTATTCTTTCTACGATAATCCTCAGACGAAATAATTAATATCAAATTTTAAACTAATGCCAAGCGCTCGTTTTTTTTGTTTTTTAACTCTTATCACAAGATTTGACAATTTTCACAATTTATCCAAAAGTTAGTGAATTCATTATCCGTTGTCTTGATGATTGATTACACCAAAAGGAGCGAAACGAAGGTATGGGGAAACATGCTGTTTTCTGATGGTGGACTGAATTATCTTCAACAGTCAGAAAAATCATTGCGGCTTCTGATAAATTGATTTATGAGTTGTAACAATTAAGCAACATTTCAGAATGCAAAGTTTTCAAATCCGCACCCTTTAACAACTGTAATCCTCCAGTTCACCAGCTTGAGGTTGGCATCGGCTGATTTAAATTCCCTTGGGTTACTTTCACCATCCTCATTTTGCGAGAATTTGAGTTTCTTTATGCGCATACCTATCCTTACCTGGTTAAAAGTTTCCATTTTAATGGTGCACCAATAATCAGGCTCAGTTGACAAGCAATGTCTTCTCCCTTCCTTTTTTTAGAGGTAAGGAACAATATTCTAACCGTGTAAATCTAAAATATGATTTTCATATTGCACTGCTATATTGATTATTCAATCTGATGATCAAGAGAAAATATATTTCCCGTATAATGAATTCGCTGAAACACAATCCAGCTTATGTTTTGATGGGTCCGCGGCAGTCAGGTAAAACCACCATCGCCCGCGAGATTGAAAAACATTTTAAAAACTCAATTTACTTAGATATGGAGGATTCACGCGACGTTCGAAAACTTGAGGATCCGCTTGCACATTTTGCCCGTTTTAGTGATTCGCTTATAATAATAGACGAAATTCAAACAAAACCAGATTTATTCAGGGAGCTCCGTCCTGCGATTGACGCACGCGGGAAGAATGGCTGTTTTCTGCTTCTTGGTTCTGCCTCGCCTGTACTCGTACAAGGCGTTTCGGAATATCTGACCGGCAGGGTAGATTACATTGAAATCACTCCATTCACTATGGAAGAATTGCCAAAAGAAAAAAGCAGGGATAGACATTTAATACGAGGCGGTTTTCCACGTTCATTTTTGGCAGCTAACGACGCACTATCGATGAATTGGAGGAAATCCTATATACAAAGCTACAGCTTTATGGAGCTTGTTAGTATCTTCGGCACAGGTTTCAATAAAACTACAGTCGCAAATTTATGGAGGATGCTTGCTCACTCCCAAGGTGGACTGTTGAATCAGGCAGTTCTTTCAACTTCATTGGGCGTTTCGGCTCCGACCGTGAAACGTTACATTGATTACCTCGACGCGTCATTTCATCTTAGGCTGCTTCAACCTTGGCATATAAACGTTAAAAAACGCATTGTAAAATCCCCCAAAGTATATATCCGCGATTCAGGTTTGCTTCTCGCGCTTCTTGATATCGGAAACATCAACGAATTGCTTGGGCACCCGATTGTTGGTCAGTTGTGGGAAGGATATGTAATTGAGCAAATAGCTAGTGGCTTAAAGCAGGATTTTACATTATATTTTTACAGAACTTCGCATGGTGCGGAGGCTGATATCGTAATAGCTAAAGGGCTTGAACCGGTTATTTTGGCGGAAATTAAATTTTCAAACTCTCCGGTTCCATCGCGTGGATTTTATGAAACGATCACGGATTTAAATCCTGTAAAAACATATGTCATTTCTCCGGAGGGAAGCGGGTACCCTGGTAAGAATGGTGTTTTCTTTTGTGGTATAGATCTATTCATCGACGAGATATCTAAAATTTGCAGCTAATAAATTGTTTTCATCATTTCAGTAAGTAACATGTATTAGCAGTATACACTATAACGGCTGTAATTCACCGCAGCTAATACAAATCCTCACTGCCCGAATGCCGCAAGCAGACGGGTTGGGTTAACAATTAACCCACATTTTTCGCGAGAAATTGAAGTTTTTTTCTACTTTTTTTTAGGATAAAAATAAGGATGCGAGAGAGCCAAATAGTTATCACAAAACGGCTCATATTTGGAAAAAAAGTCGAAATGGCGGCACAATAAATAATATCAAAAAATTGCGGGGTACAAAACTTTTTACAGGCTGCGGATTGGGGATTATTGAATAGGCTTTGAGTTAGCTGACCCAGCCACAATTGTTTTCATTATTGCCCGCCACAAAACAGATATCTATCGTCTATTCCCTTAAGCAATAATTGCGTATCAGCTTTTCTTTAGAAGGGCTCTAGTTCTCTTCCAAGGCATAGGTTTTCATTCGTTGATGAATCGCGGGGTTTTTGATCCACGCACCAGAGAGCAGCGGAAAATTTTTCGCAAGATCGTGAGCTGCGAAAAGAAGGATTCCTTCCCTTCAGGTTTTTAAGTCCAATTTCCAACTTTTTTCGCTGCACAATAAATTCACTTAACTCGCAAAGCGGCACATGAGAATCATCGCTGTGAGAGCGGGTGAAAGTAGTGAGGTTAAAACCATCGAAAAAATCGGTTTGTTGAAATTAAAAATTAAGTTATTTTACCGTATGATATTCGATAGAACTTGGGAACGGACAAACTTTTGTCATAAAGGCAATAACTCCCCCACCAGCCTAGGGTAATATCTCCAATTAATCTTACAAAACCAATGTTCGAAAGGAAACTTTATGAAAAAGGTAGTTGTTACGAGTTCTTTTTTGTTAGTTGCTGCACTCAGTATCTTTTTTACCAGCTGCGCTACGATAGTTACTGGCACCAAACAATCGGTGTCTATTATGAGTAATGTTGACAGTGCTGATGTTTATCTTGATGGTATTAAAATTGGACAAACGCCATTTGTTGGCGAAGTGAAAAAAAATGGAAAAACAATTACCGTTGAGAAAAAAGGTTATAAGAGATATTCAATAGCTTTAAGTACAACTCTTGAAGGCCTATTTTGGGGCAATATAATTACCGGAGGAACAGTCGGAAGTATAACTGATTTCGCTTCTGGAGCAGCCTATAAATATGCCCCTGCAAGTTTTCAGATCGAATTAATTGCAGATAAAGCCGTTCTGGAAAATTTCAAGATGAATTATGAATTAAGAAAATTTGCGATGCTTAATATGTCAAATATTTCTATTGATTTATCTAATAATTCAGGCACTTATCTTCAGTCTCTTCTCTATTTGGCACATATGGAGATGAATGATAATACCATTAAAATAGTTAGAGATAAATTAATTAAATCCAACGGCAGTCAAGTTGTTTTTGGCAACTCGATAGTCGAGTTACTGAGTATTTAACACTTGTCCTTAAATGAAAAAGAGAATAGTATTAGTTATTTTTGCTATTCTCTTTTCATATAATTTGAATGGCTTTTCAATAGTAAGCAAAGCAGTTGAGAGCATAGCTGCTGATGATACTTTGTTAAATAAACAGGAATGGATACTGTTTAACGAAGGATTATCTTTCCAGCAAATGTATGTTGTTTTTGCAGGACCTTATCCAGCAAGCCCCACTTCATCTTTTGGCCATATGTTTATACTTCTAGAGCCGAAGAAAATCAAACCGTTTTTACTGTGGGATGCGATTGATTTTTCAGCAAATTCAACAAACGTAGGCTCAATTGAGTTCTTTATAAAAGGTATTTTTGGGGGGCTAAATGGAGAATACAGGATATCTGCATTTTATGAAAAGCTGAGGCAGTACACCTCGTTCGAATCTCGGCCACTATGGCTCTTCCCGGTTAAATTAAACGAACGGGAATCAAAAAACTTTCTTTGGAATGTTTTCTACTCCCAAAATAAATCTTTTCCATATAGTTTTAGTAATAAAAATTGTGTGAGCCAAATTGATTTGCTTATTAGATCATCAATTTCTAAACCCACTGCATCTGGAAGATTGTTTGTATTTCCACACAATATTTTGCGCGATTTTGCTGAAAGGCTTGGAGAGCCAATATATATAGAAAGCATGAATAAAGTTGTCGCTGATAATGTATTAAAATTACCTGCCCAAGGGCAACTTTCGAAAATTAATTGCGATAAACTCAGTGATGTGGAAGCTGCAGTTTTGTTAAATAAATTAGAATGGGAGTATTCTAAGGTTAATTTGCATTTGCCAGAAAGCGAGGAGAATCTCTTACGCGAACTCAGGGTAAGAGTATCATTGGCAAAAGGTAATAAATTTAACACATTAAATAAATACCCTAAAGAATTTAATATTCATTCGAATATGTTGCTTGGTGTAGGCCTGAAACAGAGTATTAGGAATAGTTCGGAATACTTATTTAGTTACCGTTTTGGACTACATGAATTTTTCGAAAATAGCAGTGTCTATCCTGAGAATGATTTTCTGAAATTACTTGAAGTTGAGATAGGTATCCTCAAAACAAGAATCAAAGTCAATCATTTTGTACTATTTGAACAAAAAAGTTTACAACCCATTACGTCTATATCGAATTTTTTATCTTGGAAAATTGGCCTGGGGATGCAACAAAAGTTTGAATATATTAAAACACCCTCAGTTGCTGGTCTATTTACTTTTTTAGGTCTTACCTTCCCAATATATAGGAACAATCTTAATGTTTCGTTTTTGATAAATGTGGAACCTGTCTATCTTCAGGATTTTGGTTTTACGGTATTGAATTCCCCGGAAATTCTTTCAATTTGGAGTTTGTCAAATAGGTTAAAGTGGATGAGTAGTATTAGAACATCAGTTAATAGTACAGCGAATAAGAAAAATAATTATTATTTAGCAAATAGTATTGGCTATGAATTATCAAACCAATATAATCTACTTTTTGTAAATACATATTCTGAGCATGAAAACTCTTTTGCATTAAAACTGTTCTATTATGTAAATTAGAGAAATTAAATGGAGTCGGCTAAAAAATAGGTTTAATGAACAAAAACTAAGCAATCAAAAAAATAATCATAGAAACGAATAGGTGACCTAAAAATATCAACTGCACCTTAAGCTGGGATTATTATCAACGCTCTTTTGTCAAAACCCGCACCAATAAAAGCTGCCTGAAGTAATTAAACATCAGGCAGTTCTTAATAACAAAAGTTTTACCTTGCTTTTACAGCCTCGAATAAAATAATGCCGGTAGCTACTGATACATTAAGCGAGTTTGTTTTTCCGCGCATGGGAATTTTTGCCAGAAAGTCGCAGTGCCGCTCTACAAGCGGCCGGAGGCCTTTTCCCTCACTTCCCATCACCAACACCAGCGGCATATCGTAGTCAATTTCCCGGTGGCTTTTTGAAGCCTTTAGCGATGTACCCACTACCCAGTAACCTTTTTCCTTCATAAGCTGCAATGCCTGGGCAAGGTTATCTACTAATGCAATTCTAACCATTTCAACCGCACCGGCAGAGGATTTCATAACCGTATCATTCAACGGTGCACTGTTATACTTTGTAACAATAATACCGTTTACACCTGCTGCTTCAGCGGTTCGTATAATCGCGCCAAGGTTATGCGGATCCTGTATCGAATCGAGTGCCAGAAAAACAGGTTTTTCCGCGACAGGGATTTTATCGAGCAATTCAACCAGGCGGTAGGTTTTAAACTCGGCACGCAGGGCTATAACGCCCTGCGTTTCCTTGTCATGCTCTATTAACTTGCTAAATTTGGGTGCGGGCAGCTCCTGCAAAGGTATAAGCAGTTTTGCCGAATGCGCCCTGATTGCATCAATACCCTCTCCCCTTGTTCCAAATTGTATATATATTTTAGTAATCGGGGCTCTGCTGTTAAGTGCTTCAAGCACCGGTTTGCGTCCGTATATTTTCATTTAAAAATGCTTACGTCTCCTGCACCTTCTCTTATAATTACCGGTTCGTCATCACTCAAATCGATGATACTTGAAGGCATATTCACCATTCCTGCTGGTAACACTTGTACTAATAATCGGGTTGCCAAGTTCACGAACCAGTTCCAAGGCAATATTGTGTTTGGGCACTCTGATACCAACCGTTGAGCGTTTGGTCCACAATGTTTTGGGTACTTCTTTTGCTGCCGGCAGCACAAAGGTATATGGTCCCGGAAGCAAGTGTTTCATCGAGCGGTAAGCATAATCGGAGACCCTCGCGTATTTAGCAATGTCTTTCAAATCCGGACAAACAAAACTAAAAAGTTTTGTCTTGCTGTCGTTCTTCATTTCAAAAATCCGGTCTAACGCTGCCCGGTTAAAAATATCACAACCGATACCGTAAACGGTATCAGTGGGGTATATAATTACTCCTCCGGCTTTAAGAACTTCAACTGCTTTGTTGATATAACGTTGCTGCGGGGTTTCGGGATGTAGCTCTAAATATTCCATGACTGCTCCTGATAAATAAATGTGGAGATATACTTAAACAATAGTTCATAAAACAGTAAATCCTTTGGGAATATCATTAATTACCGGGATAATGTCAAGCGATTTTTTTAATATTGAAGAATTAATAATGAATAATTGGAATATCTGATTTATTAGTAACAATTCAGCAATCGGGCGTAATTGGCATCAGAATCACACTCAGTAATATGTCCTTTTGATGAACAAAACTGTATAGTGAATATAAACTGCATTGACCGTGCAAATAGTTGCTTGCTATCTATTTCTTTGGGAAAATCCTGCGAACAGTTAACGGGAGCCATCCCAGGGGGTAACAGACTGGTAGAAGGGTATCAATTTTATGCCAGGCATCTCACCAATGAGTATATTTCTATCCCTATCAGATTAGTGCTTTATAGAAGGTTGAGTTGAAACACTGTTCATCGGTTTCCAAACCTCAGTGAAAAGTAGTAAAAAATTCCAGACATTTTATAACAGCCGCTCCTAAAACCAACCGGTGGGTTACCTCCCGTATTGTTTATTGTCTTGCTGGCTAAACTATTTTTTGGGATATGCGATAGTACAAGTGGAAGCTAAAATAAAAGTAAAGCTTCCCCGAACAGTAAGGATGCTGGACGGCACTTTTAACACAACATAAAAATACATGGAGGTATTTTATGGGTTTCAGGATTAATACAAACGTTGACGCATTAAATGCGTATTATGCCTTAGCAAAGGTAAACAAAGAAACCGCAACTTCGCAATTACGTCTGGCCTCGGGCAAACGTATAAACAATGTTGCTGACGATACATCCGGTTTCAATATCGGTAAATCTCTCGAAGGAAAGATTGCCGTTATGAAAGCAGCACAGAACAACGTTTCTGGCGCTAAAAACCTGCTCTCGACCGCTGAAGGTTCATTGCTCTCGGCAAATGACCTGCTTATCAAAATTGAAGGTAAGCTCTCCGATGCTACCAACCCCACAGCAGACCGCGCAGCTATTGCAGATGACGTAAAATCATTGGCAAATGAAATTCAGTCAATTCTTGAGACTACCAAATTTAACAACACCACATTGTTAACCGGATCAGGTGATGCTAAAGCGGGATTCCAATTCCAGGTAGGCAACGCGTACACAGATAAAATTACTCTCGATTTTGCTCAGGCTATCCTCTCAGGTTCAGCAACCGGCTTTAATGCATCGTTGAGTAACTTTAAAAATGTCGGCATGTCCAGTTTAACCACAACTGCAACTATTACATCACTGCAGAGTAACCTCTCATCGCTAAAGAGCGAAGTAACCAATTCACTCGGCAAAATCGGTAACTTTGTACAAAGACTTGATATCAAGGAAGAAACCCTCAATATCAGCATGTCAAATGCACAAGCTAGCTTCAGCCGTCTGTTTGACGCTGACATGGCTATGGAACAATTAAGCGCAACGCGCGGTTCTATTCTTGGCCAGGCAGCAACTTCGATGGTATCTCAGTTGAATTCGGCACCAAACGCAGTTCTCTCCCTATTCCGGTAAAACCGGTTCAGTTCTTCTTGTCCCTCCCGCAGCAATGCGGGAGGGAATTTAAATCAGATTACAATTCACCATAGATAAACGCATTGGATAAGTGGTCATTATGAATACTACTGCATTTTCCCTGAACAAAACCACTCAACTAAATCCTTATTTAGTGAAGGAAATCATTGAAGCATCTCCTGAAAAGCTGCTTTTAAAAACCTATGATTTTGCAATTACCCATTGCCAGCTTCATGATATGGTAAAAACAAACCGTGCTTTGGACGAGTTGATAAACTCGTTAAATTTTGAGGATGAAAAAGCAAAGGAAATTTCAATTGGATTACTTCGCCTGTACCAGTACTGCCAGGATCAAATGCGTAAACGAAACCATGAAATAGTTTACACGATTCTGACGGATTTAAAAGATGCCTGGGTAACAATATTTAACATGAAAAAGTCCGCTTGAATAATAAACAGTTAGCACTCGGTTAATAAGAGATTTATTCCTATAGCACAAATCTTGTTATACTAGCGTTTGTGCTAATTTATTTTACAGGCAGGCAGCGTAAAGAAAAACGTGCTTCCGGAGCCTTCCTTGCTTTCAACCCAAATTTTCCCTCCATGCATTTCTACAAACTCCATGCATATAATCAGGCCCAATCCAGTACTGGCTTCATTTTCCGTACCTAGTGAACTGACTTTTTCACCAATCTTAAAAAGTTTTTGTACAATATTATCTGTGATGCCGACTCCTGTATCAGCAATTGATATTTCAACAAAACAACTATCTGTCAGTTTTGCTTCCCCGGCAATTCTTCCACCCCGGTTTGTGAATTTAATTGCATTGGACAGTAAATTTCTTATTATCGTATTCGTCATATCTTCATCTGCATAGATTTCAAGATTTCCCGGAATATTATTTGAAATAATAATCCCTTTTTGAGCTCCCCTTTGCTGAAAGAAGGCAATGTTTCTTTCCAAGATGCTTGAAACATTGACAACTCGAGGATTAATATTTAAAGCGCCTTTTTGTATCTGTGCCCATTCCAACAAATTTTCCATTAATGAATTCAAATTGGACACGGCTTTATGCAGGTGAGCCCCGATTTTAGGTAATTCCTCAGCAGAAAATTTTTCACCTGCCGACATTAATGCAGTTAACCCCAATAATCCGTGGAGGGGGCTGCGTAAATCGTGAGCAATAATAGAAAAGAGTTTGTCTTTTGAATCATTTATATGTTTAAGTTCATTTGCATATTCTTTAAGCCGATTTTCGTTTTTGCTGATTATGCTGAATTTTTTTGCATTCGACAAAGCTAACCCGCCTACTCGACCGATAATACTCGAAATCTCTTTATATTTTTCTATGTATCGCGGGAACGTAATACCGATTACTTCTATTCTTCCTATTTGATCACCATGGTTTTGCATCTCAATAAAGAAGCTATCCTGCGCCACAGCAGCATTAAGAATTTCAGCAGGTTTGAGCAGTTGTGAATCCGTATCTTGCCCGGTTGTCTGAGGGATATAGACTATTTTCTCCGGTGCAAAAAGCACAGTAATAAGATTAGAAATTTTATCAATTATTTCCTTTTCATCAATCAGGTCAACAAGATTAGAAATTTCAGTAAAAGTCAGTGCATACTCTGCCACCCTGCTTGAAGATTGAGCAAGTTTGGCGTTAACATATTTTCTTTCTTTATCTTGTCTCCAATTAGTAACAATAGAATCAATAAATTGTTTGCAGTAAGACAATCCGATTGGCAGAATCTCGAATGGTAAACCAGTAAACTCAGACATTGTTTCAAGCTTTGGCATGTAGCTATCCGGCAGTCCGGTATCAAGGAAAAGGATTTTATCTGCTGACTCCTTGAAGAATTTCTTCGCGGTATTCGAATCAAAGCCCCAATCTTTAATATGCCTTGTATAATTTCTAAGCCATCCATTTGAAACTATGTAATATTTTTCTGAAAATAAATGTTCAAGCAGCGTATTGCTTAGAAAAAGTTCTAGTGAATGATTGAGCGGTATTATTTCAATATTATTGGCATCACTTTTCCTCTCTTCTAGCAAAAGATGGCAAGCACATCCTATAAAAACGACTTTATCAAATTGACTCTCACCTGCTGCGACAACTTTATTTATCCTCTCTTGATGAGAAGGTGTAAGATGGCAGTTTGATGCGAAACTATTCAGTGCAATGTCCGAGTACTCACCGGAATCAAGTAAATATGCTATTTCGCTGGTAAAATAATCGCAGACAATAATACAGAGTTTATTCTCGTTCACTTTTCTATTCCTACCGGATAATTGCCATACTTATGCACTGCTTCCGAAATGGCAAGAAGAATTTCATCTGATACCTGATAAGGAATTTCACCATGATTATCAGAAAGAATAAAACCACCACCCGGAGCCGCTTTGGTAATTACATTCCTAACAATTTCGACAGTTTGTTCAGGTGTCCAAGAGCGCATTTCTAAACCATTTAAGTTACCGAGTATTGTTAATTTACCTTTGCAAGTACTTTTTAATAGCTCAATATCCTCGGCAGCACTAACTCCAATAACTGCAGTACCTGTTTGCATAACATCGTTAAGTATTTTTAGGCAGTTTCCCGAGGCAAAATGCGTTGCAGTCGGACCCTTAATTTTGGCAATAGTCCGCTGCGCCACCTTAAAGCCAGATTCAAGATATTTTTCACGCGGTATAATAGTGGGTGAAGAAACAGGGTCGAAATAACCAATCGCAGTTGCGCCAGCCTCTAATTGAGCATTTGCCCAATCGACACAGAATGACTCATTTATCTGCATAAGCCTAATAAACAAATCTTCATGGAAATACATCAGTTCAAGATATTTATCAAAACCTAACTGCATAACCGGTAACGAAAAAGGGGATATTACAACACCAATAATTGGCACATCACCTTTAACCGCCTCCTTTAACATTTGTGTTGCAAGAAGCATTTTTTGCAGTGCTTTATTTCCCTTTACAACAGGCGGCTGTAATTTCGCGATGTCTCTTAGATTTCTAAGGAATGGTAACCCGGTATTAGGTGGTCCGTCATCAAAAAAAATGACGCTGCCTCCGAAAGCCTCAATTTCCAATCCGGCATAAAAAAAAGAACTAACACAATCATTCCGGTATTTTTTCAGAATACGCAGCTGCCCTTCAACAACATTTTCAGCTTTGGCAAAATAGTCTTTAATACTGATGCCTAATTCTTTAGCACCGTGCATGGTAGGAGATAGAAACATGGGTACCCGATCGGGTTCTTTATGAGAAAGAGCGGTTAGGACACGTTCCATAGAAGTCATTATATTTTTTTCATACGGATTCGTCCATCAGTTTAGTAACAATAGTAATAGCCTCAGAGGAATCTTTCCCCATTGCATAAGCACCAACTTCCTTCCAGAGCTCTTTGTCAAGCCTGAACGGAGCTCCCCCGACAATAATTTTTACGTCTGAATTGGAAAGTTGTTCAATAAGATGTTTTATTTTAAGGGCAGAGGGAAGCATAAGGACTGACAGCAGCAGTATTTTAATATTGTTTTCTGCAACTTTTTCGATAATGGCTTTAGCATTAAGCCCGCTTCCTAAATCCATTAACTCAAATCCGGTTGCACGAAGAGTTGAATAAATGATTCGCTTCCCCAAAACATGAAAATCCTCGAATACAGCTATTGCTATTTGTGGTCTGTTTCTTCGTTCTAAACTCATCGGGGGTAAAATTTTATCGATTAATTCTTCACAAAGAATACCGCTCATATATACCTGTGAAAGAGACAGGTTCCCCTGCTCCCATGCACACCCGATTCTTTCGAGCGCTTTAGTTACTAATTCAGTTGCTATTTGAATCGGACTCCCCATTTCCAAAGATTCAATGAATATTCTTTCAACTTCTGATCTATCCACCAGAAGAAGTGCCCGCTCGAATTTATCTACTAAATATTTTAATTCATTCATCAAAAATCTTTCTCTATAGAGTTAAAACAAATAGATTACGTTTGATATAAAAGGCAACTTTTTCTTTTCAATGATAGCAAAACTGAAGAAACCGGGTACAAGTCCAGAATCGGTGGCAATGAAATTTTAAGAAAAAGGAGAAAGGGATTAAATTGGGGTAAAAAAAGAGAGTAAAAATGGACGCAAAAGATAAAGAGTGGATACAACGCTAC
>JACPGF010000364.1 GCA_016182615.1 Ignavibacteriales bacterium | reverse complement strand
TTCTTGACCGGTAATGTGCTGGTCTATAAAACCTGCTCAGGGTATCAGCGTTTGAGTGCGCATGCAAATATTCTTGTCAGCTATTACTTGTTTAATTACAAAACCGGTAAGCGAATAAGGCTTGACGATATCTTTGTTGACTTTGACAAAAGCAAACTTGACAAGCTGCTTGCAAATGACAAAACCAAGGATGTGGATAGGGAAAATCTCGATTGTAATTCTATCGATGGTTTTTACCTGACCGCGAAAGGCATTGGCTTTTACTTTGCACGCACCAGCACGGTCTATGTAGAAGGCAGCATGGACTACTATTTCCGTTTTAAAGATTTACCCTTTACCCTCCGAAAAGAATTCCTAAAAGAAGTGGTGAATGCTGAGCGCTGAATGCTGAGTGATGAGTGATGAGCGCTGAATGCTGAGTGATGAGCTGCATTTAAGTCAAACAATTTGCAGTCTGCCATTATTCATTGTTAATTATTCATTAGCTCTTCTCGCTCTGTAAAAACCAAAATATTCAAATTCAGCTTGACAGTCCACATCCTGCGCCGTATTTTTCATTCTACATTCTACATTCTACATTCTACATTCTACATTCTACATTCTACATTATTCATTATTCATTAACTCCCCCATTTCTACCATGCTTAGGTTAATGTTGCCGTACAGCATATGCGCATACCGGTTCATCGCTTCACTGTTCAGTATTTCACAGATTTTTTTCACGTCAGCGGGAGTAAGTTCGCCGTCACGCTTTTGTAGGTAACAGAGTTTTTTATCGGGAGCGATATGCGTTGATTTATATTCCTTGCTCAGGTATGGGTAAGCTAAAAATTTATTGCCAGCTTTGCCGGTACTGTACCTCCGCAGAAAAACATAGTTTTTATTGGGAATAAATAAATGTTGTGTCTCCGGAATATGTAACAAGTAAGCGGGCTTTCCTTCTTCGCTTTGTTTAACGAGCATTCCCGCTGTGTTCCCTTCGTTGTACCATAATACCGGGGCAGCCCCGGACTCAAATGTTTCATAGGTTAGATACGGCTGAACTTCAGAGCGGAGTACTCCACCGGCTTTTATTTCCAAACCCAGCTTTTTAAGTTTCTGCCCGGGATTCTTTTTCGATTTGAGCATCGCGACATCTTCCGCTGATCGCGGCATTGGCAGCAGATTTTGTTTTGCATTATACTTGATTGTATAAGCTGCAATATCTTTTTCCTTTGTACCGCTCACAAAGCTATAGAATATTGCATATTCCTCAATGGATGATTTCTTTTTTGAAGCCTTGATGATGACCGACTCGTGAGCGAGGCATTCGTCACCAAAGTCAATAGTATTTGCTGCAAACAATTCAATTTCATCTATCTGTATTTTTTTAAGCAGGCGGCGGCGGAACTCCGCGAATCTGCCGCCGCTGCAAAAACTGCGCGGTATCAGAAAAATCATTTGCCCGTCTCTGGCAAGCATTGCTGCTGCCGCGTGTAAAAACAACTGATAGATATTCGGCTGGCCGCTGCATATTTTTTTAGCGAGCTGGTACCGCGCGTCTTCCTCGCTTAATTTGAAAAACGGAGGATTAGCAATGATGTAATGATATTTGGTATTGTATTTATCCTTTGCAGGTAGTGATTTGTCAAATAAATGTGCCTGATCAAGTATAAAGTCAGTGTTCAGTAATTCATACGAAAAGGGGCTGTATATCTCATTGATGTACTCATCAAGATACTCGATAGACTTTTGCAAGTAAGGGAAAATGGCGGTGTCTATCTCATAGCACACAAGATGAATTGCAATATCCGGATACCACTGCGCGATTTGCTCAACCATTAAGCAGGCTAGTAAACCGGTGCCCGCTCCCGGATCAAGTACAAACACATAGTCAATAGTCCCATCATCAAAGCTGACTTTATCGGACATGCCCCACGCGGTATCATAGGGAGTAAAGTATTGCCCAAGCAGCCTCCTTGCTAACGGGGCATTGCTCTTCGCGGCTTCAAGGCTCAGCTTGTAAGCATTTTTAGATGGTTCTTCTTCGGGAAACATAGGCAATTATGAATTTTGAATTAGTAATTATGAATTAATGTGTTGTTTGTGATTTGTAGTTTTTTGTAATGCACTTTAATTATTTTATTGAAAGTAAAACCGCTTTTTGGCGGGAGAATTGTTTTAGCGGCGTTAACGCTGCCTGAAAACGATTTCCCCGCTTCGCCGAGGCGAACACACCCACTTTTCGCCAGAGGGGAGCTGAGCCGCAAAGCAACAATTTGAGGTCAGTGGGGTTACAGGCGGGCTCTCCACTCATAATTCAAAATTCATAACTCATAATTCTTTAACCGCTGCATCTATTTCTTCTTTCGTGTTGTAATAGTGCGGTGCAAACCGTATCATGCCTTCGCGCAGTGAGCAGGTTACATGCGCTTTACTCAGCTTTGCAAACAGTTCATCGGGGTTTACAGGGACAAAGCTGGTTATCCCCGAAAGATTTTCGCGCTTTACTCCATGCAGTAATGGCTTATAACCATGTGCAGTAAGCTGTTCCCTTAGATATTCTGTGTTATCCAGAATTCTTTGCTCGCGGTAGGCTTGCCCTGATTCTTCAAACAACTCCAACGCACCAAGATAACTGCAAATACCCAGCAGGTTCAAGGTTCCCGGCTGAAATGCTTCGGCACTTTTCTTCGGTATCAGCTCATAGTGCAGCAGGTTCCATGCATCTTCAACAGAGAGCCACCCGGCGTAAGCGGTGCGCAGACGCTGCTGTAACTCTTCCGTTATATAAATAAATGCAAGACCCATATTGCCCATAAGCCATTTTTGTGTACCCGATGAAAGGAAATCAATGCAGCACTCCTTAACATCAAGCGGCAAAGCACCTAAGCCCTGAATGGCATCAACACAGAAAATGATATTATGCTTCCGGCAATACTCTCCCAGCAATTTCATATCGGCGCGGTACCCCGTAAGGAATTGCACGAAGCTTACTGATACCAGTTTTGTTTTACTTGTACACGCTGCAATAATATCCTCGGCAGATACGATGCCATCGTGTGCCTTGGCAAAAACAACCGAGACTCCCTTGCTTTGCAGATTGAGAAACGGGTACACGTTAGCAGGGAATTCAATATCGTTTAAGACAACTTCATCACCGCTCTGCCATTGCATTCCCTGTGCAAGTAAATTTATACCGTTCGTCGTGTTGTCCACAAATGCAATTCTGTCCCCGGTTGTGTTTATAAGTGCCGCGGTTAATGCCTTTGCTTTAGCGATGATGCCAAGCACCATAGTAAAATCATCAATCGCGCCTGTTGAGCGCATAACAAGAAACTCTTCAATTTTTTCAAGGACATTAAAAGATAATGGACTTGTTGCTGCGTGATTAAAATATATATGACCCGACTGGAGAAACGGGTAGCGGGAGCGGAAGTATTCAATAGACTGATGCATGCAAGGATCCTGTTAAAATTACCTGTTGAGAATAAAAAATACTCACACAATATAATAATAGTGCCTGAATAACACCTAACACCCGTGCACTACATCCAATCATCATAAATGGATTCCCCTCATCACCTTGTTTTTATTTTTTCTGAAATGTTTATTAACAAAAAAAAGACTGATGTTTTACCAGTCTTTTTTTTTAATTAAACCTCATTTTGTATCAGGCGCACCATCCTTATAAGCATTTGAAGCCCTTTCACATCCATAACTTGATACCTGTTAACTATCCATGAGCAGTTTAAATTGAGCTACTTTTTCGCGGCTGACAATAATTTCCACTTCCGGCTTACCTTCAGGATAAATTCTAAGCCGCTTGCCGGCATAAATCTCTATTGCCGAAATGCTTTCCGTGTTAACGATGGATTGGCGGTTTACCCTGAAAAATTTGCCGGGGTCAAGCGTGGCTTCAAGCTCATCGAGCATCATATCAATAAGAAATTTTCTTCCGTCTCTTGCATAAAGATAGACCAACTGGTTTAACAATACAAAGCAGGATACTTCAGGAGTAGAAATGGAAATATATTTATTACGGTGTTTAACTAAGAAACGGTTTTTATAATTTGGTTTTTCCGGGTAAAGGCTTTTAATAAGTTGCTCTATAGACGAACCCTCTTTACCGCTCCCAGCACCGAAAAAGTGTTTAAATTTTTCCATCATGATGTTAAAGTTGAAATAAAGGCAACACTTGAAGAATGCGTTCAGGCAGCAAACAGTGAGGCTCGTACCGGTGATATTGTTTTGTTATCGCCTGCTTGTGCAAGCATGGATATGTTTAAGAATTATGAAGACCGGGGCAGGGTTTTTAAAGCCGCGGTCGAAAGCCTGATGCAATGAAAAGATACTCTTATTCCATCTTTATAACATCAATACTGCTGTTCGGGCTGGGCTTACTCATCCTGATGAGTGCAAGCAGCCAGTATGCAATTATAAGCAGGGATAATCTTTTTGCAATCTTCACCGGCCAACTCTTCAAGGGGCTTGGCGGTATAGTGTTAATGATATTGTTTGCCGCGGTTCCATACCAGGTGCTCAAATCGGCAAGTAAATGGCTCCTTTTGGCAATTATTATCGTGCTCATCATTACCAGAGTTGCCATGCCTGAGGTAAATAATGTACACCGCTGGTTTGTCCTTGGCAGCTTCAGGTTTCAGCCTGCTGAGTTCGCTAAATTGTTTCTTTTTATTCATCTTGCAAAACTGCTCGCGGAAAAAAAAGATGTATTGCATGATTTAAAAGAAGGTTATGCTTATCCGGTAATCTGGACAATAATTGTTGGAGGGCTGGTTATTGCACAACCGAGCGTGAGCAACGCGATAATTATTTTCTCCGTTTCGTTTTGTATGATAATGTTAGCAGGTGCACGGTGGAAACATTTGTTTGTCACTTTTTTGGCAGGAGCAGCGCCAATAACATTAATCGCACTGGTTATGCCGTATGCCAGATTGCGTATAACAAAATTTCTTGCAGCAATTTTTACCGGGCAGTATGAAGGTCAGGTACGTCAGGCAATGATAGGCCTTGGCAGCGGTGGATTTTATGGCAGAGGAATTGGTAACAGTTGGCAGCGGAACCTGCACTTGCCGGAAGCTTATGGTGATTTTATATTTTCGATAGCCGGTGAGGAACTGGGATTTATCGGGACGTTATTAATTGTGCTCGCGTTCTTTCTCATTTTCTTTATTGGAATTATCATCGCGAAAAATGCGAAAGATATGTTTGGCCAGTTACTGGCTTTTGGTATATCCGGTTTTATTTTAATGCATGTTCTTATTCATATCGGTGTATCGGTTGGCCTTATGCCGCCGACAGGAATTCCATTACCATTTATCAGTCATGGTGGTACTTCACTAATCGTTATTTTTATCGCTCTTGGCATACTGATGAATATCGGCTTCTCTAATGCAAAAGAAGCTGAAGTTGTTGAAGCCTCAGACACCGTGGAAGAACAGGTGCAACCTACATGAGTAAAAGACACATGTCATTTGTATTCGCGGGAGGTGGAACCGGTGGGCATTTATTCCCGGCAATTGCTGTTGCCGAGGCAATAAAAGCGCGTGTACCTGAATCCGATATACACTTTATCGGCAGGGCAGATAAGCTTGAAGCGGATGTTGTTCCAAAATACAATTTTTCATTTCATGCCATTAAAGCAGAAGGATTTTCCCGAAAAAATCTCATGGTAAATATGCGCGTGTTGCTTAAATTTATTGTTGGATTTTTTCAGAGTTTATCAATCTTTATAAAGTATAAGCCGGTTGCTGCAATAACAACCGGTGCATATATTTCAGCCCCGGTAATCGCGGCTGCAAGATTGTTCGGGAGTAAAGTGTTCATGATTGAACCGAATAGTTATCCCGGATTAGTTACGCGTCTATTTGATTCTTCAGCGGATGAAATTTTCATTGCGTTCGAGGAAACAAAAAAGTACTTGCGTAAAGTTGCAAAAACCACAGAGAGCGGCAATCCTATCCGAAAAACTTTTATCTCATTGAGCCGGAATGATTCGAAGAAGAAACTTGGTTTTAATGAAAATGCGCCACTGGTATTTATAACCGGGGGCAGCCTTGGAGCACGGAAACTCAATGAAGCAGCATCACAAATGACAGCAATGCTTGGCCAACATGGATATCAGTGTCTGTGGCAGACCGGCAAAAGTTATTTTACAGCTTACCAAAAGTTTGGCGGTAACGGCATTAAAGTCGTCCCGTTTGTTGAGGATATGGCACTTGCATTAAATGCGGCTGATGTGCTCATCGCGCGCTCAGGTGCAACAACAGTGGCAGAAATTGTCGGCTTAGGTATTGCATCAATTTTAATTCCGTCACCAAATGTGGCAGAGAATCATCAGTATTTCAATGCTAAATCGCTGGCAGATAAACAAGCCGCAGTGCTGATTGAAGAAAAAGATATTACAGATACACTATTTGCTGAACTGCATAAGCTCCTCAGCAATAAGGAAGATGCTGACTTAATAAGGCAGCAGGCAAAATTGTTACAAAAAGAACATGTCGCGGAAAGTATTGCCGAGAGCATACTCCGTTCAGTAAGCAAAGGTTAACAGAAGAATGTTTAATACAATTAAAAAAGTTCATTTTACAGGTATCGGCGGTATCGGAATGTCTGGTATAGCTGAGATTTTACATAGTCAGGGCTTCATCATTTCCGGGTCGGATAAATCATTAAGTGATATTACGGCTCACCTGAGTGAGCTTGGTATGACCATTTATGAAGGCCATGCTGCTGAGAATGTAAAGGATGTGGATGTGCTTGTTTATTCATCTGCTGTTATGACAGAAAACCCGGAAGTGGCTGCTGCGGTTGAACGGAAAATTCCTGTTATAAAACGGGCTGAAATGCTTGCCGAATGCATGCGGATGAAATATGGAATTGGTATTGCAGGTACACACGGTAAAACCACAACCACATCAATGACCGGACTGGTGTTAACCGAAGGTAAGCTTGATCCGACTATTATCGTGGGCGGCAAACTAAGCGGCTTGGGCGGAACAAATGCACGTCTTGGTGATGGTGAGTTTATTGTTGTTGAGGCCGATGAGTTTGACCGGTCATTCTTACGTTTGACACCAACGATTGCCGCAATTACCAATCTTGAGAAAGAACATCTTGATACGTATAAAGACATCGAAGATATTAAAGCTGCTTTTATAGAATTTGCTAATAAAGTGCCATTCTACGGCTTTGTTGTTATCTGTCTCGATGAGCCCGGTTTGCAGGATATCATTCCGCATATAAACAAGAAAATTTTTACTTACGGTATAACATCGCAAGCTGATGTGCAGGCATACGATGTTAAGCATGATAAATTCTCAAGCAGTTTTCACGTGCGGTATTGCGGTAAAAACCTTGGTGAAATAAACTTGAAGGCTCCGGGTATTCACATGGTTAAGAATGCACTTGTTGCAGTTACGATCGGTACCGAACTCGGTGTTGATTTTGCAATTATTAAAAAAGCACTTGAGTCATTCACCGGTGTATATAGGCGCTTTGAAGTGAAGTATAATGAAGATGTTCTCGTCATCGATGATTATGCACATCACCCGACGGAAACCAGTGCAACCTTGCATGGTATCCGTACAGGATGGGACAGAAGATTAGTCTCTGTTTTTCAGCCGCATCTGTTTACGCGCACCCGTGACTTCTTTCAGGAGTTTGGCCGCTCGTTTTTAAACGCTGATGTGTTTATTTGTACAGATGTATATCCTGCGCGTGAGCTGCCCATAGAAGGTATTACAGGTGAGATGATTGTGAAAGCCGCGAAGAGTTACGGTCATAAAAATGCTTATTACGTCCCGGATAAAAGGGAGATACCCGCTTTTCTGATGAAATTGCATCAAAAAGGGGATATAATTATTACGATGGGCGCCGGTGATTTGTGGAAATACGGTGAAGAGTTTATCGCTATGATTAAGGCAGGCAAATGAAAATCAGTCCTGTAACGGTATCTGCATCAGTCGCGGTGCTTCTGCTTGTTCTGCTTGGCGGGGCAATTTTCCTTTCCAACAGCGGTAAGGTTAGCAGAGGCTTTTTGCATATTACTGTAACAGGGAACAATTTGCTGAAGCAGAATGAGTACTTTGTATTCGCTGCGTTAAAACCGGAGAGCCCGGGAAAGATTACCGCAGCTGAGATTCGGGATAAGCTGCTGAAGCACCGGTATATTGAAGATGTAATTGTTAACACGGACAGGTATGGTACTGCACGAGTTGAGATAAAAGAAAAAAAATGTGTCGGAAGGGTACTGGCACCAAACGGTGAATATGTATTAACCGCGAAAGGTGAGTTGATAAAACTTTTACCACGCACTCAAAACCCTGATGTTCCTGTTATTAGCGGTATTGATGTTGGCAGCAAAATGAAGAATGCCGACAAAGAAAAACTATTTACCGCGTATAAAATAATTAATGGTTCGGGTATTGATTCAGCCGGGTTTGGCAGATTGTTATCTGAACTGATGATACAAGAGAATGGAATGATATTTGCATCATTGACAGGTTTCGCACCTGTTTTTATCATAGATGAGAAAAACTTAGAACGACAAGTTGCCTATATGTACAATATAGTAAGATCACGAGAAAACTATAAAGAACTATTGCGCGCAGCAGAATATATTGATGTCCGCTACGATAAAAAAATCTTTGTCGGCGGAGTATAGGAGAAGTATAAAATAATGAGTACGATAGTATGCGGACTGGACTTAGGTACCACTAAAGTATGCGCGGTAATAGCCGAAATTTTATCCGATAGAAAATTCCGGGTGTTAGGGTATGGTGTATCGCCATCTGAAGGTCTTACCAAAGGCATAGTTATTAATATCAGCAGAACAGCTGAATCAATCCGTGAGGCTGTTCAGATTGCAAGCGAGCAGGCAGGAATACCTGTGCAGGCAATAAATGTTGGTGTTGCCGGTGAACATATCATGTCGCTGCGTCATAGAAATTTTATAAATATTGTTAATGATGAACACGAGATCACCAAACATGATCTCGAAAGGCTCGAAGAGGATGTCCGCAGGATGCGTATCCCTTTGGATATGCAGATACTGCATGTTATACCGGAAGAGTTTATCGTTGATTCAAGCGTTTCGGTCATCGACCCGGTTGGTATGTCGGCATCAAAGTTAGAAGCGACAAATCATGTGGTACTCGCGTCTGTTCCTGCAATACAGAACATTCGCAAATCGGTTGAACGGGCAGGGTTACAGGTAAATGATTTTATTCTGCAGCCATTAGCCTCGGCAGCATCAATTCTTGATGAGAATGAAAAAGATCTTGGCGTGATGATGCTTGATATCGGCGGCGGAACAACTGATCTGGCAGTCATTCACAAAAAAGCCATCATTCACTCGAAAGTGTTTGGTATTGCCGGTAATCAGATTACCAGTGATATCCGTGAAGCTTTGGGAGTAATAACCGAGGATGCAGAACGCTTAAAAAAAGAATATGGTTATGCAACGGAAAGCGCCATCATTAGGGATGAAGATATTATTATCCCAAGGGTGGGTGCTTGGGGCAGTTCAAGGGTTCCGATTAGTTTATTAACCCAGTTTATTAATAACCGGATGAAGGAACTTTTCAGCCTTGTTGATAATGAAATTCGCAGCCTCGGGCTGAAAAATAAAATCAGGGCTGGAATTATCTTAACAGGCGGCGGCGCATTGTTACGCGGTACCTGTGAATTGGCGGAAGAAATTTTCGAACTACCTGCACGGCTTGGCGTCCCGATGGAATCGGTTACCGGAGCCTATGCAGCAATCGAGAAACCTGAATACGCGACAGTTGTCGGCTTGCTCGGTGGTTCACCGGGAACAAAAATTCAGCAGTTTAAAAAAATTACTGCAACAATAGCAGAACAGCCGGCAGCAACACCGGTGGTTGTGCCTGAGAAGGACTCGACCATCAAAGAGTTTTGGAAGAATATAAGTGTGTTTTTTAAGAATCTATAATCTAACGGAGATAAATGTATGGCTCAATTTGCAACAATAGATCGTACAGCTTCTAGTAATGCTAATTTAAAAGTTATCGGTATTGGTGGCGGGGGCTGTAATGCGCTCGAATCAATGATAAAAAGAACGATGCCGGGAGTTGAGTTTATTGCGGTGAACACCGATTTGCAAGCACTTGAAAAGAGCAGTGCAAGTCAAAAAGTGCAAGTGGGTGTTAAAATTACCCGCGGTTTGGGCGCCGGAGCCGATCCAATCGTTGGACGGAAGTCAATCGAGGAAGATCGTGACCGCATAGCAGAAATTCTCCGTGGATCGGATATGGTATTTCTTACCGCTGGCATGGGCGGCGGTACGGGAACCGGTGGTTTGCCAGTAATTGCATCTATTGCCAAGAGCCTTGATATCCTTACTGTTGCAATTGTTACTAAACCATTCAAATGGGAAGGTAAAATCAGAATGATGAATGCAGAAAAAGGCATTCACGAGTTAAAACAATATGTTGATAGTTTAATTGTTATCCCTAATGAAAAACTGATTAAAATCCTTGAACCATCAGGAAACTTTTTCCAGACGTTGGACAAGGCAAATGAAGTACTGTATGAGGCAACACGCGGTATTGCAGATATCATTAATGTCGGTGGTTTCATCAATGTCGATTTTGCCGATGTCCGTTCGGTAATGGCTGGCAGCGGTCAGGCAATTATGGGATGCGGTATTGCATCGGGCGAGAACCGTGCCATAGAAGCCGCGCAGAAGGCTATCTCCAGCCCGTTCCTCGAAGATGTTAACATCCGCGGTGCAAAGAGCGTACTGTTAAATGTAACCGGCTCAAGCAACCTTACTATGGAAGAGATTACTCAGGGTAACGATGTTATTTTTGAAGCTGCCGGAGAAGATGTCAATATTATTTTCGGTTGTGTTTGCAAAGAAGAAATGAACGACTATATTTCCTATACGGTAATCGCAACGGGTTTTGAAGAAAAGGGTGTTAAAGACAATAAACATACCGGGCCGCAGGGCATGGAACCTGTTGCAGCGGATACTAAGGGCGGTTACAAACAAAGACCATTTATCAAGAACAGTTATGCAGATGAAGTACGGCAGATGGAACCAATTGGCAATACTCCAATTAAAATAAAGCCCCCGAAAGCCAGCTTTAATGAAGAACCGGAAAAAAACCAGATTGGCTTTGATTTCGAAAAATTTAAATCTGTTTCGTTTAATGACGTTGGAACCGAAGAACAAAAAAGAAAAAAAGCTCAGGAAGAAGATGACACAACTTCGGAATTCCTGAGAATGATCATGGATTAAAAATCCACAAATATTTAAAAAAGCCGCCCCGGGTTAACACTTTGGGCGGCTTTTTGTTATTTCAATACGATGTTATAAATACAAATTTGAATATCCGTAATCTCTTCAGTAACAAGATATTGCAGACCCCTACCTGTTATAAAACACTAAAGACGATGCGCCGATGATTCCGGCTTCATTCTGTAATAGTGCAGGGAACAGGTTTATTTGCGGACGCAACGATTCAAGCACCCTGCGTTTTGTAGAGTCCAGAGTGGCCTCGAATAATAACTTGCCAAACCCCGCAACACCCCCGCCAATAACAATATCTGTTACATCAAGTAAATTACAAAGCGATGCTAATGCAGCACCAAGCTTTTCTCCGCAGTCCCGGATAATACTCATTGCATACTCATCTTCAGCTTCGGCGGCCTGCGAAATGACAAGGGGCGATAACTTGGAAATATCATAATCCAAAAATTCGAAGATTTTAGAATTCGAGTGCTTACCAAGTTCACTCGCAACCCGCTTGGTCATGTATCCATTACCGATATAGGCTTCCACACAGCCATAGGAGCCGCAATTACAGCGTGGCCCGTTATAATCAATCGTAACGTGGCCAATTTCTCCTGCGGCACCTGATTCCCCACGGTAAATCTTCCGCTTCAGGATAATCCCTCCACCTACACCGGTTCCCAGAGTAATCATAATAAAAGAAGAAAGTTCTTTTCCTGCCCCGAAAACCATTTCTCCAATTGCTGCTGCGTTGGCATCATTTTCAATATAGACATCTTTGGAGAATTCTTTTTCGAGTATTTTTCCTAGTTGCACTTTACCCCAACCGGGTAAATTGGGCGGGTTCTCAACAGTCCCTTTTTTTGCATTGATACAGCCGGGCGCACCAACGCCGATACCTGCGATTTTATGGGATCCCAAAAGCAATTCCCTGATACCGCTTTTAATTTGATTGATAACCGCTTCCGGTCCATCTTCTGCAAGAGAAGGTAAACTTGCTTTTTGCAATATACTGCCGTCAGGCGCAACTAAGCCGAATTTAATAGAGGTTCCGCCCAAGTCAATACCCAGAGCGGCTTTTTCCTGTTTTGCCATTATTAATATCCTTTACCTGTCAGAAAATTCTTTTTCTATAATTTTTAATTCACCGGGATATGTTAAATCTCCCAAAATTGTATTCACCGTCGGCTGCGCGTAGAGGGCTATCGTGGATGGTGTATTACTTTTTCCGGCAATGTTCAAGGCAAGATTAATTAAAGACTGATAATTATTATCCCTGAAAGATTGCATAAGATCGAAACCAATGCTTAATGGAATTAGCGATTGCTCGCCCGTACCCGGAATAGAAACCGGAGAACTAATATTGCCGGAAAGAATTTCTTTGTTATCAACAACCAGCCGGTAGGGGAATGATTTGAGTGATGCATCAGTTCTCGGATAACCGCCTTTACCGTCATTCGGGTTAACTGCAACAACATTTAACACGAACTCAATTGGCAGTCTGCCTTGCGCAAGTGAAGAAGTAACGGCAGCAATTTCCAGAACACTAAAATCCTGCACCCTGTTTTTGCCTTGCAGCGAAACCCCGGCAATATAAACATTCTGCACCCCGTTCAGTGAAAATTTAAGCCGTGAAATGTTCATCATGGATTTATAGACACTACATTGTGCAAATAAAAATGCAAACATTAGTGCGGTGCCGGCTGTGTAAAGTAATCTTTTATTCATCTGTACCTCATATTATAAATGGAACTATTTCGCTTGTTCTTTTTGTAGTTTTTCTAAATATTTGCGGATAAGCTCTTCATAGTCACGAATGTAACCATCCTGCTGCATGCGGTTAAGTTCATCCTGCAATTTATTGTTTTTATTCTGCTGGGCTTTAATGTCTGCCGGTGAGTTTCTGTTAGAATTTGTCCCGGTAAATGATTCACGTTCTTTCTCGTAATCCCGCTCGTTTAGTGAACGTTGAATGTCTAAGAGTTTAGAAAGGATACGTTCTTGTTTTTGTAGAAAATCATCGTTATCCTTTTGCGTACGCATATCAGAAATAACCTCATCCATTTGCTTGGAGATTTCATTCATATTGCCCGGCAATTTTTTCGATTGCCCTGTTGACCGGGCCTCTTTTGCCATTTGATCCAGTGATTTTTTTATCAGTTCCTGTTGTTGAGCCAAACGCTGCATTTCGCCCATCTGCTGCTGCGACATCCGGCCGCCATTGCCCTGCATTAATTGCTGTGATTGATTGTTCAACTGCATCTGCTGCCCTGAAAGTTTACCCATCTGCTGCATCATAGACATCATGCCGCCACCCTGGCTTCCGCCTTGCTGCATCATGTCAGCCATGTTATCCTTTAGGAGCGAAGCCGCTTCATTAAGGGCTTTCATTGCCTCGGTTTGTTGTGAAGCAGCCGGGCTGCCATTTTTACTTTGCAATGAGCTTATCGCCTGATCCATTTTTTGCCGGGCCTTTCCAAGCTCCTTACCCATCTCAGGTGTTATTGCGAATGATTTCTGAGCGATTTTTCCCATGTTTTGGATGGTGTTATCAAGATTTCTTTTTAACCCATCCTGTTTGCGGGCGTTTTCACTATAACTCATATCCCGTTCGCCTTGCAGGGAATGGTCTTTCAATGCCTCTTGGTCCTTCGAGTGCTGTATGATATCGTTTAACAGCCTGGCCATATCTTGAAATGTTTTCATTTGCTGTTGCTGCATCATTGCAGATTGCAGGCTCTGCAAATCCTTCTTCATCTTCTGCATATTTTTAGCAATCTGGCTCTGCTTCTGTTGTGCCTGCGGCTTGTTTTGCTTCTGCATGGCTTGTTCGGCCTCATCAGAAAGCTCATCATTATTCTGTTCTTCAAATTCTTTTTGCACCTGCTCCATTTGCTCATTTGGCAGGTCCTTAAAGTTTTTCATTTTATCGGCAAGGTCTTTCATTTCCCTGTTCAGCTCATCAAGTTTCTTCCCGATTTCTTTTTGCTGTTCCTTTAATTGCTTTTGCTCCTGAGGTGAATTTTGCTTTGCGGCTTCCTCCGCGAGTTTATTCTGTTCCTGTTCAAGTTGTTCGGTGCGTTTTATCAGTTCATCAACTTTTTGTTCAATCTGCACGCGCTTCAACAGATTAAGAGTTCTTTCAATACTTTTCTGAAACATTTCTTCATCAAATTTCATATTCTGCAACTGCTGTTGAAGTTGTTTCCTGTCCAAATTCTGCAATTGCTGCTGCATTTTTTCCATAGCTCTCTTCATTTCCTCACTGCTCATTTCCTTCATCATTTCCTGAAGCTCCATGTATTTTTGCAGTGTCTCTTTCGAAAGCAGATTATTCTGTTGCAGTTCTTCCGTGTTTTTTTTCATTTCTTCACGGGACTGTTCCATTTTTTTCTGCAGGCTTTCAAATTTTTCAGCAGCTTGTTTTATCCGCTCTTTCTCGTCATACGAAAGATCTTTTTTATCTTTCTTTAAATCTTTGCTGAGGTTCTCAATTTCCTGTTTTAATTCGTTAGCTTCTTTTAATGCCTGCTTTAGTTCATTTTGCTGCTTGTCTTGTACGTAATCTGATTTTTTTAGTATTTCCTGCAATGAAGGAACACGGGTACTAAATTCTTCCGAGCGTACTGTTTTCGGCCCACCGATATTGTCATTATCGGCAATTTCCAAATAGAATGAAATCACATCTTCAGTAGCAAGTGAAAGCGGTGACAGATTCCAGATATAGTTAATTGACTGATCCTTTTCTGCTTTATTAAATGGCAGTGCAATTACAGAATACTCCTTTTGCGGCTGTTCGTATTTTGATGCACTTAAACGGTAATGCAGTTTTACGGAAGTAAATCCATAATCATCCTGTATTTTTAAGGCAAGATCAAGCCTTTGGTTACCGGGTAGAATCGAGTTTTGTTCCGGTTCAAGTATGGTAAGCACAGGAAAAAGATCGGGAGTTACTTTTACTGTATATAATACCGGGTCTTCATTTTTTACATTTTCGAAATCTGTTATCTCAATACGGTAGCGTATATCCTGTTTAACACGCAGCTGCCCGATTGCTTTATTATCAATAACGGTAAGAGGCTGTTTGAGAGAGTCATTGATTATCAACTGAGCTTTACTGAGTATTTTTGTCGATGTAATATCAAATTGAATGGCACTTCCCGACAAACATTGAAATGAACCATTATCCTTTAGTATCGTTTCCGGGATGCCGCTATACGAGGGTGGCGTTATTTTAACATTCAACTCTTTCAGTACAGGATGGTCAAAAACAGTTAGTTTATAACGTTCACTTTCAACCCCTTCAACCGTCGCGTAATATTCAACATCAGAACGTAAATTTTTCAGGGTTGTGTGATACTCGTTTAATGAATCAGGCTGAATGGAAATTGGATTCCAACTGCTCTGCTCTTTATCCTTAGTGAGCACTTGCATCGATTTCGGCACCCCGCCGTGAACAATAACCGTAAGGTCAACATTACTGCCTTTGGATGCCCTTACATTTCCAGGTACAATAACCAGTTGATATTTTGCAGGGGGGAGGAAAGTTTTGTTAAACAAAAACAGTCTTCCCGCTGCCTCATGCAATGGCGGGATGAATACAGTCAGCATCATTGCAAGAATACCGGTTACCAAGGCAATGCGGGTAAGTTTGGTAAGGTTGCCTGTTTTAACAACTTTTTCAAAATCATAAGGAACGCACAGGGCGTACACCTGATGGAGAGCAGCTTGAGAAAAAACTGATGGTTCCAGCTTACCATGAGGAGACATGTGAAGCTGTAAAATATTCAAGAGTCTATCGGCAATCACCGGAACTTCAGTGCCAATGTTTTGTGCCAATTTAAGATAATCTGAAGACTGTAAAGAAAAGAAAGTTTGTATGACCGGGCGGAAAACATACCATATCGCGGTACCTGCTGCAACAGCCACCCAGCTAAAAAACATAATGCTTCTGGTTAGCACGCTGCCATGAAGAAGATACTCAGAAAGGACAAGGAATAAAAAGTAGCCCGCTGTGCCGGTGCTGAATAGTTGCAAACCACGTGCAGCAGATACCATTAACTTTCTACGGTGATACAGTGAAAGTTTTTTTGTAAGTAAATCAATATATTCCATAACGCTTGCCCTTTATTGTGTAAGGGCAAACATAATAATGTTTGCTCCGAATTTTAGCGATTCAATCCGCTTTTCTTCCGGGTCATGATGAACCTCAACATCAGCCCATCCATCCGAGGGATTGGACTCGAAAGTATAATATATACAAAGCCTGTTATTAACAAACATGCCTAAACCCTGAGCGGGGCTATCATCATGTTTGTGCGTTTTTGGCGGACCAGCCGGAAAGGGAAATAGGATATTATATATCGGGTGTTTATAGGGCAATTCAACAAATTCCTGCGCTGGAAAAACTTTTTTTATTTCTCTTCGTAATGCAGCGTCAAGTCCATAGTCATCATCGATGTAGAGGAAGCCGCCCTGCTCGAGATATTTTTTCAGCCGTTCTGCTTCTTGTTTGGTAAAATTAATATTTCCATGCCCCGTCATGAACAAAAACGGATAATTATAAATATCATCTGTCGAGAGATCCACAAATTTGTATTCAGGAATCACTTTAAGGTTGGTATTATTCCTGACAAATTTTAAAAGGTTTACCTCGGCTGATGGATCATTGTACCAGTCTCCGCCGCCATTATATTTCAGCCGTGCAACTTGAAATCCCGATTGTTGCGTATAACCATTGAAAAAGATTAATAAAACAAGTAAACTTGAGTAAATTATCTGCAAATTTGTCCTAAACTAAATAACTATTTGAAATATCGCCAGTATCAAAGATAGAGTATGAATTAAACCTTTACAAGCCTAATTTATATCACAAATTAGAATTTTACCACGCTGAGCCTGTGATAAACATGTTTTTAATTGGTATATTTGCACTTTAAACAAGTATTGTTATGCACAATTTTTTATCAGGAATATACAACGAGCAGAGAATTTGAAATCTGATGCTTATAAAAGGATTTTAATCATCCGCCTCAGCTCATTGGGTGATATACTTTTAACAACTCCGATGATTCGGGGTTTACGGCACAAGTATATTTCAGCCGTCATAGATTTCTGTATTCGGGAAGAATACCGGGATATAATAGATTGCAACCCGCATATAAACTCAATCCTGTCTTATACAAAAGACGACTCCGGTGTGGATATACTGAAGAAAAAAATTGAACAGGGAAATTATGATTTGATAATCGACCTTCAGAATAACATGCGGACAGCCACTTTGTTAAGGGGCATAAAAACAAAAATTTTGTATTTTAATAAAAAAAGCCTGCAAAAATTTCTTTTAGTAAATTTCAAACTTCCTTTAATGAAAGGTCTTCCGTCAATTCCTGTGCGTTATGCACAAACACTCCCCGGGTTAACTCTCGATGAAGAAGGTTTGGAATTACATTATCCTGCTTCAGTTGTTTCAGATTTGCCGGATACGGGTAATCTTATAGGGTTTTGTCCCGGCTCAAGACACTATACGAAAATGTGGCCGCATGAATATTTTGCCGATTTAGGCGAAATTCTTACCCTTCATGGTTATAAAATTGTTTTACTGGGAGGTAAGTAGGATTATGGTGTATGCAAACTGGTTGGTTCTACTATTCAAGGCTCAATGAACAAGTGTAATGATAATGATTTGTTTAAGACCACGGCACACATGAAAAAGTGTATTGCTATTGTGGCAAATGATTCGGGACTAATGCATGTTGCATGTGCGGCAAAAATACCGGTTATTGCTCTATTCGGTTCGACAGTGAAAGATTTTGGATTTGCCCCGTATCAAAACAAATCAGATGTTATCGAAAACAATCTGGTTAAATGCAGGCCATGCTCACATTTCGGGAGAGACAAGTGCCCCCGGAAACATTTTAATTGTATGATGAAAAGTACTCCGGCTATGGTGTATCAAAGATTAACCGCATTCCTTCCACGCTGATGCCCCGATTCTGGTTATACATATATAATTTTTTGTTCATTCCGGCGTTCACAACGGTAATGTATGTTATTGCAGCGTTCAATAAAAAAGCAGCCCGTGGTATAAAAGGCAGAGAGCGTCTCTTCGAGGACTTGCTGTTAAAAGCGGGTACACTCGATAAGGGAAGGCCTTTGGTTTGGATACATTCTGCTTCATTGGGAGAGTTTGAACAGGCTAAGCCAATTATCGAAACCCTGAAAAATAATTACCCGGTAAATGTTCTGGTTACATTTTTCTCACCTTCGGGTTACGATAATGCAAAAAACTATCCTTTAGCCGATATCACTTCCTATATTCCGCTCGATTCACGCTCTCAGGCAAAGCGGTTTATCGATATCTGTAATCCGGCTGCGGTTATTTTTATTAGATACGATGTCTGGCCGAACCATGTGTATTACGCGTATAAAAAGAATATTCCAATCTTTTTGGTGTCCGCAACATTGCGGCCAAATTCTTTGCGAAAAAAAGGATTATTTGCCTTATTTCACCGTTCTCTTTTTGGCATGTTCAGAGGTATCATCACAATATCGGAAGAAGATAAACGGAATTTTCTGGATGTGATGCCGCATAAAGAGCTTGTTTCGGTTGCAGGTGATACACGCTTTGACAGAGTATTTAAAATGTCACAGGCCGCTAAAAACAGAAACCTTATCAAACCGGAAGTGCTTGAAGGGAAAAAAGTATTTGTTGCTGGCAGCACGTGGGAAGAGGATGAGGATGCTCTGTTTCCGGCATTGCTGACACTTAACAAATATGAGCATAATGCACTGTATATTATTGTTCCCCATGAACCTCATGTTTCGCATATAGAGCATGTCGAAGGATATTTTAACATAGCTGGCATCAGAACAATCCGGTTTTCTGATTTAAACCAGTATAAAGGTGAGACAGTTATAATTGTTGATTCTATTGGTATATTATTAACCTTATACTCTTATGCGCATATAGCCTTTGTCGGTGGAAGTTTTAAGGCAAACGTGCACAATGTACTCGAGGCGGCAGTTTATGGTATTCCCGTGTTTTATGGCCCCAAAATCGGCAATTCACGTGAGGCCTTTGACCTTGCAAATACCGGAGGTGGCATTATCTGCAAAAACAAGAAAGATTGTTACCGGACAATTCGGGAATTGCTATCAAATGAGCCAGAGCGGATTAAACGGGGAAAAATTGCGAAAGATTTTATTGTTAACCACACTGGTGCAACCGAGAAGATTATGGATACGATAATCCCTGCAATTACTTATCATTCAGGAACGGGTCTGTTCTTGAAAAATCAAAATGCGGCCGGTAATTAGCTTCACTATCAGCCTCCTGCATCCAGCCGTTCATCAAATTATACTTATGCAATAAATCCACTGCCTTATCATACTCGCTGTTACGGATTGTTCTGTTGAGGAGAATATTTTTCAGGGCTTTGTGTGCCGGAAAGTATTGGGACATGAGGCTAATATGTATGTCCTTCGAAAGTTTTTCGGCAATAAAGCGGAGTACTTCCTCTGTTTCCGAGAAACCGTTTGGTAAGAGTAAATGCCTGATAATAAGCCCCCTTTGCAAGATACCATCTTCTAAAATTAGTTCCGGGCCGGTCTGCTTGTACATTTCAGCAATTGCCGCCGATGCAGAATCGAAATAACTTTCGGCTTTGCTGAGTTCTACTCCTGAAGTGTTTTCGCCATACTTAAAATCAGGCAGGTAAATGTCAACAATTCCATCGAAGAGTTTTAGAACTTCAACTGAATCGTACCCATTGGTGTTATAAATAATTGGGATGGCAAGCCCTTTTTGAGCAGCAATATAAATACTTTCCAAAATCGGAACAGCAAAATGAGTCGGGCTCACAAGTCCGATATTATGGCATCCCATACTTTGCAACTCAAGCATAATTTCGGCTAACCGTTCATAGCTTACTGTATTTAAGGATTCCCGGACGCGGTTTTGACTAATTTCATGATTCTGACAAAACACGCATTGCAGATTGCAATTCCCTAAAAAAATATTTCCGGCACCTTTTGTGCCCGAGATGACCGGCTCTTCGCCAAAATGAGGGGTATATGCGGAAACAATCGGCAAATGGCTGCTGTAGCATTTACCCAATTCACCGGCATAACGGTTAACACCACAATTATGAGGGCATGAAGAACAACTACTCAGAATTTCACGGGCAAGCTGCAGCCTGGGTATAAAACCGCCTCGTTCAAGTACCTTTAGGTATGATGGTATAAACTTTTCCATATCAAAAGTTACTAAAAAAAAATGAGTTTGCGGAGTAATTGGCTGAAAGAGTTTGGCTCTTCCCCCGGAAATGGAAAAATTTTAGGTATTTTTGCCGCGGGGCATTGTAAATTATATTACAACTGTTAAATTTTTAGTTATGCAAAATATTTGATAGGCTCTTTGATGCGCTCTCTTCTGGTATTCACGACTTTATTTGTGCTGATTAGTAACTACCAAACACAGACAGAACTAACAGCTCAAGAGACTTCTTCTCCATCCGGCAGGCAAAATGCCGAGCAGCTAAACAACCTCAGTTTCAAGCTGCGGACTGCAGATCCGCAACAGTCATTTGCGCATGCCGCTAAGGCCGGTACATTGGCAGTTGCTGAAAACAATATGCAGGAATTAGGGAGAAGCTATTTTAATCAGGGTAACGCACTGGCTAATATGGGGGAATATGTTAATGCACTCCTCAAGCTGGACAGCGCGCAAGTATATTTTTCCCGGCAGGGAAACCGGTTCTATAGCTCAAAGGTATTGAACAGCAAGGGCGCAGTGTATGGCAATTTAGGAGATTACAAAACTGCACTTGAGGTGCATTTCAAGGCGCTAAAAATTCGTGAAGCGATAGGTGATAGTGCCGGTATTCCGGTTTCGCTCAATAATATTGGAATTGTCTATCAGCAATTGGGTGATTCAGGACAAGCACTGAACTACTATCAAAAGGCGCTTGCACTACACAGCAGCAGGAATGACACCTTAAGCACTCTCATGACACTTTCCAATATTGGCGCCCTCTATTCATCAATGCAGGATTTTAAAAACGCATTGCTCTACCATCAACAGGCTCTTGATCTTTGCCAACAAAAAAATGATTTATTTACATTGTCCTCAATTTTTTCGAATATCGGAGCGGATCTTATTGAACTCGGGGATGTGAATGGTTCCTTAATGTATCAAAAAAAAAGTTTGGAGATAAAACAAAAACTCGGTGAACAGGCCGGTGAAGTTATTGCATTGCTGAACATCGGGCAATGTTATGCCGAACTAAAACAATACACCGGAGCCGAACAATATTTAAAAAAAGGGTTGCTTCTCGCCCGTTCAATTTCTTATCCGGAAGCTGAAAAGAATGCAAATTTTTATT
>JACPGF010000025.1 GCA_016182615.1 Ignavibacteriales bacterium | reverse complement strand
TTTGATTTTTAATTACAGGTTTATTTCCGTGTAAATACAGGCATCTTTTGCACCTCACCTGAAGGTGAATTTTGAAACGGGTTTTTAACGCTTTCTGTCTCAGTATCAGTAATATAGTAAGTAAGGTTAGGTTTACTAATCGCAGCCTGAATCTGTTTTACCTTAATTTTAACCGGATCGAAATAAATGCAGCATTGCGCTACTCCCTCGAACCGGGTTGCTACACCAAGAATGCCATCTTCAATAGAAAGATGCGCGGATAAAAGTTCCAATTTATCAGTATCATTAATTGCTCCAGTCATGTCAAAAACATATACTGCAATTTCTTCAGGTTTGTATTCTTCATACCTGCTGAAAAAATCTTCAAACCCTTTGAAAATTCTACGGTTATATTCAGCGGATGAAATATATTCCTTTATGATACCCGGGCCTTCCGGACTAAAATCAAGCTCAACTTCCTCATTCCCCCGTAAGGTTTCAACTATCATTATTTTTTGTTTGATGAGTTCAATAATTTTTTCTTGAGTAATTTTATTCTTTTCAAAGTAAATAGTGGCTTTAACCGGCTCTCCAAAACTGGTTTCGAAACCGGGGATGCAGCCAGTTTTATTCAGCAGTGAACCGAGATTATTAAAATCAATAGCATCAAAAAATCCATTGATTCCAATCTCGAGTACACCTATTTGTTCAGACGAACCAGCGGATAATTTATAAAGTTCTGTTTTTGCCGGGGTGAATAACGCAGACTGAACTTCCTGTTCGGAAATGATTGTGGGATCGTAGTAAATTTTAACCGAGTGGCTTTTGGCATAGGTGTCAACCCCGTAAATGCCCGGAATCCCCTCCAAAGAGCCTGCAAGAGACATTGAGCTTCCGTAACATTTAATGGTTTTTATCCCTGTTCTGGAATAGACCTGTACTTGCGCAGGCTGTTTGCCCCAGCGGAGTGATACAGTAGTAAACTCAAAAAAACTTGCCATTGCCAAGGAAACCGCGATAAGTACAACCACTGTTACCGGTGCAAGATGCTTTAGACTTTTTTTCCGTTTAATTGTGATGACTTGTTTCAGCGGACAGGAATGCACGCAATCGGAACAGAGGCTGCAATCAATATGACTCACAGTTTCCGTGGCAGACACATATTCCACAGCTGCTTCATGTAGTAGTTGTCCGGGTTATTTTAGGGAATGGGAGCAGGAAAGATTTCATAAACCCTGTTTCGTTTATCCATCCGGATAGTACCAATCCTCCCAAAAGCCATGTAAAATTTAAACCAACTCCAAAATAATTTATTGTAAGGTATAGCAAAACGACAAATCCAGCGGAGACAACATTTAAGAAAATATTACTAAAGGCTCCCAATGGACAGAGATATTTGCACCAGAACAGCCTGAAAAACAAAGCACCTGCAATGGTTACTAAAACAGCAGGTATGGCGAAATACAAGACGATATCGGAATTATTGAATAGATTGGCTGCTGCAAAATACGGATCAAATTTTTTGCAGAACAATTCACTGCTTGTCATAGTAAAATAAATAGTAACAAACAATAAGATGTATTTCAATCCCCGCAGGCCGCGGTCCCAATAGCCGGATATGTCCCGTCTTATTTTTAGTTTATCACCCAGCCTGCCCAGCCACTCGCTTATGGTACCAATAGGGCAAACGAAACTGCAAAACAATTTGCCAACTATCCCCGCACCCAATAATAAACCAAGGCCGAGCATAACCTGCGTTTCACTCATGTTACACGCCATCGTGTCCTGATTCAGTTTACTGAACAAGGAGGCCAAGCCACCGAAAGGACAATATTTTTCAAAATCTGCTAAATAGGCTTTATCAAAAACCGGACGTATTGCTACATACAGGACAAGTGATAAGAAAAAAAACTGAAAACTTACACGTATTTTGTTTTTCATCAAAGAGAAATAAAGAACCGATACTAAATGAGATTATTCAGATGTATAAATTAGGCAAAACCAATTACTTTATTTCAGTTTTGTAATTGCGCGTTATACTTTTACCGGATTACAGCAATCTCTTTTTTTTAATTGACCCATTACAAGGAATCGCCGGATTGAAAAATGAGTCTCAAACAACCAACATGAATGATTATTTAGCTTAAAACAAGTATTTTGACTTTTTGGAATCCCAAAAGGAAATATTACACAAAGTGAGGGGAGTGCACATTATCGCTCAAAAATTTAAGCAACAAACACCCATGTAAATAGTTGTAAGGCATGCAAATTGAGCCCCATTTGATGGGGCTTTTTTGAAATCCAGCGTCGGCATTTAGGCCGATGAAGAAATAACATGCAACTGAAATAATGTGAGGTTACGTATATTGCTTCACCCGCCGTAAACGACGAGCCTGATAAAGGGAAAGCACCATAAATGGCGCTCAAAAATATCAGTCACAAAAACCCATGTTAATAGGTCTAAGCACCTATAAATTGAGTCCCCTTGATAAAGCGAAAACATTCTGCTTATCAGGCTTATTGTCGCCCTTCTCACCTTCACTATTTTCACCTATTCTGAACTTAAATCATATATGCCTCGGGATACAATAAACGTGTTTTTCAAGTATATTGCTCTAAGTAATCACAATCATTTTTACCTGTAAAAAAACTTATGCAACAACCATCGGATATTCTTCAGGAATACTTTAATTATTCAAGTTTCAAGGGTAAACAAGAAGCTATTATTGAGCATGTTGCCGACCATAAACATGCTTTGGTGCTTATGCCCACCGGTGGCGGTAAATCACTTTGCTACCAGATTCCCGCGTTAATGTTCCAGGGAGGCACAATTGTTATCAGCCCCCTTATTGCGCTTATGCAGGATCAGGTTGATGCGTTGAAACGGAAGAATATCCCGGCGGAGTTTATCAATTCTACAGTAAGCAGCCAGCAGCGTGCCGAGCGGGTAAAGCGGTTTGTTGAGGGAACAACGAAGTTGCTGTATGTAACTCCTGAAAGATTCCGGAAATCTGATTTCACCGATGCCATTAAAATGGCTGACATATCGTTGCTTGCAGTCGATGAGGCTCACTGTATTTCTGAATGGGGGCACGATTTCCGTCCCGATTATTCGCGAATTGCTGAATTCCGTGCAATAATGGGTAACCCGCTGACAGTAGCGCTGACTGCGACCGCAACACGTGATGTACAAAAAGATATTATAACAAAGCTTGGCCTCTCACCAGAAGAAATGACTGTATTCCATGAAGGGATAGAGCGGCCAAATCTTAGGTTAGAGGCAGTTGATGTTGTTGACGAAAAGGAAACCCTCCGTGAAATACTTGATGTAATTGACCGTTACAAGGAATCTGGCATTATCTACTTTTCACTCATAAAAAAGCTGGAAACCTTCTCACAGATTCTTCGGGATATGGGTTATCCGCACGGTGTGTATCACGGTAAATTAGAAGCTCCCGAACGCAAAAGAATACAACGGGATTTCCTTTCAGGCAAATGCAATATTATGCTGGCAACAAATGCTTTCGGGATGGGCATCGATAAGCCCGATATCCGGTTTGTCATTCACGCCGAAGTTCCATCTTCCGTTGAATCGTATTATCAGGAAATTGGCCGCGCCGGTAGGGATGGCGAAGATTCAACCTGCGTACTGCTATACAACCGTGAGGACCTTTACACGCAAATGGAATTCATCAGGTGGGCCAACCCCGATACACATTATTATGCAAAAATCTATGATATGCTCCGGAATGAATTGCAAGTGGTAAACTCGCTTGGAATTGCGCACCTTCGCGAGCAGATGAGTTTTAAAGATAAAAATGATTTCCGGGTCGAAACTGTGCTTGCAATGCTTGACCGGTACGGTGTAACTGAGGGAGACATTGAAAACGGTTCCCTTGCCATTGTCGCTGAACTGCCCTATGAGCTTACAGACGAAGACTATCTTAAGGAAAAACTTTTACGGGATAATAAAAAGCTGCTTTCGGTAGTTAATTATTTTAATGCAGCAACATGCAGGCGAGTCTATATATCAAACTATTTCGATTTCCCCGGAACAAAGCCTTGCGGCAATTGTGATGTATGCGGTAAATTATAATCCCGGGATTTCAGAGGATTTTCTGTTTGCAATTATTTCCATAAATTATTAAACAATTAAGCCGGAATATGTTACCATTTAAGCTTTTTACACTATTTACTGTACCACTCTCGCAACATAAAGTCCCCTATGTAATTACCGGGTCTGTTGCTGCTATTTTTTATGGAGAACCCCGCTTAACTCATGATATTGATATCGTCATTGGGATTACTCTACAAACGATTAAACAGTTCTCAGACATTTTCCCTGAACAAGAATTTTATACACCTCCTCTTGAAACCCTGTTGAGTGAGGCTAAAAGAGAGCAATATGGCGCATTTAATGTTATTCATATATCATCGGGATTTAAGGCTGATTTTTTCTTGTGCGGTGAAGATGAATTCCTTCAATGGGCAGTTGCAAATGGAAGAACTGTTGACTTTCAAAAGAATAAGGTAATAATTGCTCCACCTGAATATGTTATAATCAAGAAACTCCAGTATTACCATGAAGGCAAATCCCAAAAACATTTAACCGATATTCAGGGTATTATCCGGCATTCAGGAACCGAGATTAACTACGTACTATTAGAAAAATATATCAATATGTTCGCGTTAGCTGAAGAGTGGAGAATGGCAAATGGTTGATTTTGAGGAAGATGACCAGAATAAGGGCAACAGTACTTTCAATCCTGAATTTCCTACACGGCATTTGTCAGGCGAAGAAAAATTGATACAATCCATGAATTTGTATTTTTCGGCACGGGAAATGAAAAAAGCCGGATTAAAAATGCAGCACCCTGAATTAACCGAGGAAGAACTTGAGAAAAAAGTGACCGAAATTTTTATTAGGGCGAGCGGGGCAAAATTTTACGATAACCCAAAAGTTTAGCGTGGAGTTCACCGCCAAATAGAGCTCCCATTTCAAAACCCTCCCCGGCTGCTTGAAAATAAAAAAGCCGGGAAAAACTTCCCGGCTAATGAAGTATTATACTACTATAGCAAAGTTATTTCAAGTTAAATGAACCGCTCAGCTTAATATCCTCGGAAGAAGCGCCAATCAACACATTAAACTCACCCGGTTCGGCCACCCATTGCTTTTTATCAGGATGATAAAACGACATGGCATTTTTATCAATGCTTATTGTTACCGGCTTCTTCTCACCGGGTTTAAGCACTACTTTCTGGAATCCTTTTAACTCCTTATGCGGCCTGTCAACACAAGCTTTTACATCATGCAAATAAAGCTGTGCAATTTCCGCACCTTCGGTTTTACCGGTGTTTTTAATGGTAAAACTCACGGTAACATTGCCATTTGCAGTTGCTGGCGCTATTTTCAAATCCGCGTACTCGAATGTTGTATATGAAAGACCGAATCCAAAAGGGAATAATGGTTTGATATTGTTCTTTTCGAAGTGGCGGTAACCGACATAAATTCCATCCGAATAATAGGTAACACTGTCCATCGCTTTGTATGTTTTAAACGCGGAGCAATCTTCCCATTTGCGCGGGAAAGTTACAGGCAGCTTTCCTGAAGGATTATATTTACCTGTAAGCACATCTGTAATCGCGTGCCCCATCATCTCACCCCCGAACCATGTTTCAACAACCGCCTTTACATCGTTAATCCATGCATCCATTAATACCGGTGAGCCGGATGTAATAACGACAATGGTATTTTTATTGGCTTTTGCAACAGCTTGTATAAGTTCGGTTTGTCCCTGTGGCAGCTCTAAAGATTCTCTGTCAAGCCCTTCACTTTCGATATTGCTTGTTGTTCCGGCAAAAATAATAGCCATATCAGATTCAGAGGCAGCTTTAACCGCGTCCGTAATAAGTTTTTCAGCTGGGGTGTTCCACGCTAACCGTACTGCTGCAGAACCGCCGTTCTCATAGAATTCATAAACTATTTTGTACTTTTTCTTTACCTCAAGCGAAACCTTGGCCGTGCGGCCTTCAAATCCATGGTCATTCCAATCGTTAATAACAAGTTTATCATCGATGTACAAGCGCTGTCCGTCATCACTCAGCGTTTCAAATACATAAGCACCCGGTTTTTGTGGTGATTCACCGCCCCAGTCAAAATTAACTTGTTTATCAACCCGGGTAAATGCCGGTTTGCCTTTTAATTCCATGTTGCTATAATACTCACCTTTTAACCCATGCTCTTTCAATTCAGCGTCAGTGTACAGAACCTCTTCTTCAATAGGCATTGCATCACCAAGCATCTTAACGCCCTCGGCATGTACAATTTTTATCGTGCTGCCAAACTCATTTTTTAAGGCTTCAAGTGGGCTGACCCTTGTTAACGGATCGACCTGCGAGCTGCCGCCGCCGCCAGCCCTGAGTTTCGCGGCTCCAGGTCCGATGATGGCTACTGATTTGAGACGATTTACATCTAAAGGAAGAATGTTATCTTTATTTTGGAGGAGCACAATTCCCGCGCGCCCTGCTTCCAACGCCGCCGAACGGTTTTCTTTAGTTCCCAATAATGCGGGTTGAGCATCGCCTGGATTTTCGAATAAGCCAATCTTAAAAATAACCCGCAATATTCTTTTTACTTTATCGTTAATGGCATCCTCTGCAACTATGCCGCTTTTTATTGCATCCAGCAGGGTCTTGCGGTTAAGATATTTACCATCGGGCATTTCCAGATCTAAGCCGCCCTTCGCAACTGGAATACTGCTGTGTACAGCGCCCCAGTCTGACATAACCAGATAGGTAAAGCCCCATTCTTTTTTAAGTTTTTCTATTAATAAAGGGTCATTCTCACTCGCGTAATGGCCGTTAACACGGTTATACGAGCACATGAAAGCCCATACATCAGCATCTTTTACGGCAGCCTTAAAGGCAGGGAGATAGATTTCGTTTAATGAACGGTCATCAATTTTCACATCAACAAAATCACGCTGATATTCCTGATTATTACAAGCAAAATGTTTTACTGTTGCAATAACATTTTCACTCTGTACACCTTTGATATATGGAACAGTAATAATAGAGGTAAGGAACGGGTCTTCACCGAAGCTTTCAAAATTTCTGCCGCCCTGCGGAATGCGTGCAATATTAACACAAGGACCTAAAATAACATTCGGCATCGTGGCAAACCCTGTGCCGCCTAAAATGTCAATTTTTTCTTCTAATGTCATCCGCGTTAATAAATCGGCGACCCGTGTTTCAACAGGAAGCCCGGCATTTTTGTAAGGTGGATTATCCGGCGGCAATTGTTTTGCGAATAGCGCGAACATGCACAACACGGAGAATAAAATTGCACGGGGAAATAGGCTCATACTATACTCCATAGTTAATAGATGAATGCCCGGGATATCTGCACACGCGGTATTTTATGCAGTTCATCCGGACGGTGGAATTATCAATACTTTTGATATGGTTACAAATTTAATAAATTTTCAAATAACTTTACCCGGTTTCTTAAAGTGATTATGAGACATCGGTATAAGTCAAAAACTCATGATATTTATTGAAAATAGAATTCTATATATGTCCTAACCTCAGACTTTAGTCTGAAGCGAATCTTCCAAAGAATAACTCAGGCTTCAGCCACTCAAGCTCACTCTGCTTTTGTAAACTTGACTAAAAAAAACTCTGAAATATGTATTTTTTGTTGGCAATAGAAAACAATTTACCGCTATTAAATATCTTATGTATTAATGAAATTGAGCCCCAATTCACACGACTTTTTGTAAGCCAGACGCGTTCTCTTAGGCGGATTGCGCCGTAGAAGACTCTTCGGTTTTTATAAACTCACACCGGATAGTTAAACAATCCTCGTCAACATGAAGCTTTTCTGAATTAGTTTTTGTACCTTTTACTTATCAAATTACCGGACTTTGCAATGAGATTATTTTTTAGTCGTTTAACAAAATTGAAATACAATTTTTTCCTTATACTTTTGGCTCTTTTTACCCCCTCGCCACTTCAATCAGCTGGTGTCATCATTTCGGGAACAGTAACGGCAAAAAATACACTCATTGGTCTCGATTCTGTACAAATAAAAATAATTAATAAACTAAATCCTGCGGAAAATTACACCACCGTTACCAACAGTTCAGGTCTGTGGTCATACACCATCCCCACGAATGCTGTCGATGATGTTTCCAGACCAAATAACTTTTCACTTGAACAAAATTTTCCAAATCCGTTCAACCCGTCAACCCGCATTCTCTTTAGTTTAATGTCCGCGGGACCTGCCCGATTATCCATGTATAATACAGTTGGTGAATTAATTGACGAAAAGAACCTGTATCTCGATGCAGGCGATCATTCTATCGAGTGGAATAGTAAAGGTGCGGCAGGCGTACTATTTTATTCCCTTGAGTTTAATGGTAAACGCATAACAAAAAAAATGATTCAGCTTGACGGGAGCGGCAACAGAGGCTTCGGTGATGTTACTTCGTATGGCAGAACCGCGGGTAAGCACGTGGCAGACAGGCCACTAACCTCCGAGTTTTTTATTATAGCGTCACGATTAATCTATATGCCCGACACGCTGACTATTCCACTGGTGCAAAACTTCAATGTTAATTTTTCACTGAGCACGGTTCACGATGCGGCATTTGTTTTTGACCTGCACAACGATGTCATGGAGAAAGTGATACTCGGATACAACTTCAGCATCAGGAACCTGAACGAACAGTCAGACCTTCCCCGGTTAATCGAGGGAGGCAT
>JACPGF010000329.1 GCA_016182615.1 Ignavibacteriales bacterium | reverse complement strand
TCGGGCAAGGAATATTCGTTGAAGCCGCTCGGCAGCGTGTTGGAAATTGTTCAAAGCGGCGGTCTATTTAATTATGCCCGTGAACGGCAGTTACTGTAAATAATTAAACAAAAAAGAATTTAGACTATGGCTGAAAAATTAGTTGAGTTGTTTGATACCACTCTGCGTGATGGCACGCAGGGAGAAGCCGTTACGTTAACTGTTTTGGATAAGGTGAGCATTGCGGTGCGTCTTGACGAGTTCGGTATTGATATTATTGAAGGTGGATGGCCGGGAAGTAATCCAAAGGATGCGGAATTTTTTAAGGAAATTTCCAAGCACAATCTTTCACACGCGAAAATGTGTGCATTCGGGTCAACCGCCCGCAGTGCTGCTGCAATAGCAGCAGATCCAAACCTGAATGAATTATTACGGGCGGAAACGCCGTATGTTTCGATATTCGGCAAAACCTGGAAGTTTCATGCTGAAAAAGGGCTTGGAATAACAGAATCCGAAAACGAACAGTTAATTTTCGATTCGGTGCGCTTTCTGGTATCTCACGGAAGAACAGTCGTTTTTGATGCTGAGCATTTTTTTGACGGATTTAAGAACGATGAAAAATTTGCACTGACGATGATCCGTGCCGCGGAGGCTGCCGGAGCCTCTGTTTTAACGTTGTGCGATACCAATGGCGGTTCGTTGCCATCGGAAGTAGGTAATGCAGTATCACGGGTGCGGTCTGTGGTAAAAGTGCCCGTTGGGATACACACGCATAACGACAGTGAACTGGCGGTTGCCAATACATTGATGGCGGTAAGTGCCGGTGTAACCCATGTGCAGGGAACAGTGAATGGAATCGGCGAGCGGTGCGGTAATGCTAACCTGATAAGTATTATCCCTAACCTTATTCTGAAAATGCAGTGTTTAACAAACAAGCAGTTGCAGCTGGAACAATTAACATCACTCTCTAACTTTGTGTATGAGGTTATTAATATTGCGCCAAACAACCGGGCGGCATTTGTCGGAAAATCGGCATTTGCGCATAAAGGCGGCGTACACGTCAGTGCAGTTATGAAAGACAGCCGCATGTACGAGCATATTACTCCTGAAACTGTTGGTAATCAACAACGGGTGTTGGTTTCTGATTTATCAGGGCAAAGTAACATAAAGTACAAAGCAAAAGAGTTCGGGCTTGATCTTTCAGGTGATAAGGAATTAAGTAAGCGTTTGGTTGCGAATATCAAATCACTTGAATACAATGGTTATCAATTTGATGGTGCTGAGGCTTCCTTTGAGTTGATATTGAGGAGTGAGACCAATGAGTTTTCGCCGTTTTTCAAAACTATTGATTCAAAAATTCACGTGATGTTTGATAATCAGAAACACAGTAAATCCGAGGCAGTTGTAAAAATTGAAGTGAACGGGGAAGAGGAGCATACCGCTGCAAATGGCGACGGGCCGGTAAACGCACTCGACAATGCATTACGTAAGGCCTTGTTGCGGTTCTATCCTGAAATAGCGCTTATTAAACTGGTGGATTATAAGGTCCGTGTTCTTGATGAAAAAGACGGAACTGCAGCAAAAGTGCGTGTATTAATTCAATCGGGCGACGGGAATGAAACGTGGTCAACCGTGGGTGTCTCTGAAAATATTATCGAGGCAAGCTGGCAGGCACTTTGCGACAGTATCAACTATAAACTATTTAAATCTAAATCAAATTATATATCTCAAATACAACAATAATGGATCATTATGGCATTCGAATCTGACTATATCTGGCTCGAAGGGAAGTTCGTCCCCTTTAAAGAAGCGAAATTACATTTTTTAACCAGTTCACTGCATTACGGTACAAGTGTGTTCGAAGGAATTCGCTCGTATAACACTCCCGAAGGTCCTGCTGTCTTCCGCCTGAAGGACCATCTCCGCAGGCTTATACAAAGCACACATATTCTTGGGATGAAAGAGCTGCCATACACCTTTGATGAAATGTATGATGCTACTTTGGAATTAGTCCGTATGAACAAAATGGAAGAATGCTATATCCGCCCGCTCATCTACATCAATTCAGGCGGCTGGAACCTTAGTGTTAACAATGTTGGTATAGGCATGGGCATTGCTGTGTGGAAATGGAATAATTATCTGGGTGAAGAAGCACTCCGTAACGGCATACGCGCAAATATTGCATCGTTCCCGCGCCATCATCCCAACATCACCATGACGAAGGGTAAAGTCAGCGGTAATTATATTAACTCGGTTTTAGCAAAAAGTGAAAGTATGCTGCTTGGTTTTGACGAGGCTGTTATGCTTGACACCAACGGCAACGTGTCTGAATGCACCGGTGAGAATATCTTTGTTGTTAGAAACGGTGTTATTTATACACCTCCCAGAAGTTCTGTACTTGAAGGATTAACCCGTGAATCAGTAATGATGCTTGCCCGCGATTACGGATTTTCAGTGGTTGAAGATACTATAACCCGCGACCAGCTCTATATTGCAGATGAGGTTTTTGTTACCGGAACGGCTGCTGAAATTATAGCTTTGAGCGAAATCGATTTCCGTAAAATCGGATCGGGAGTAACAGGCCCCGTTTGTAAAAAAGTGCAGGAATTGTATTCGGATCTCATACACGGTAAAAATGAAAAGTATGCCGATTGGTTAGACCTTATCTACACTGTGGAGACCGTTGCCACCGGAACAGAAGGGTAACTAAAATTCACAGAGACAGTTAACCATTCACGTGTTTAGAGAGCGTGGGTGGTTTTTTTATTTTAATGAGGCTTTCCCAAATCCAGCATCGGCCTTTAGACCGATGAAGCAATGTGAAAAAACAAAATTCCATGAGGTTACGTAAATTCCTTCCCCCGCCGTAAACGACGGGTCTGGTAAAAAGAAAGTACCATGAATGGCACTCAAAACAAAAAACAACAAAGAAAATAAGTTAGTAGTTTTGCGGTAATGCAATCTGAGCCCCATTTGATGGGGCTTTCCCAAATCCAGCGTCGGTCTTCAGGCCGATGAAGCGATGATAGACATAGGAAAAATGATGAGGTTATGAAAATTCTTTTTCCTGCCGTAAACGATGGATCCATTAAAAAGTGAGCATCCGGAATGGCATAAATGCAAATTAGAATGAAAAAATCAGGCGGTAATATTAACCAGAACACCAACTTTGTTGGTAGGTGTCTTATACTTGTTGGAGTTATTGTGCTTTGACGGATGATCCTGAGATGTTTTTTCTTTTACCTTCGTAGCCTCATCACTCAGAGTCATATAGAAATCTACGTTGCGGACTTCATCCTCATCGGGAACATTTTCCTTTGCATCTTTTCCCGGTAAGGCAGATGCTGCCTGCTTTGCCGAGCCTGATTTTTGCATACCCTGACGGTTGATAAAAACACTGTTGTTGGTTGCGAGTTCCGGGCGCTGAGAATTTTGTAGTGCACTTGTGGGAGCCTGCCTGCTTAGGTGCGGCTGTAACGTATCGAGTGATTTCGGATCAATCGGTGAGAGTGTCTCTTTTGCTTTGCCAGTCAGTTGTGCACGGTTTGCTTGCATAGCATCTTTAGCAACAGCAGAAAAATCCGGACCGGAGCCGGGTTTTTCTAAACCGGCAACTGCTCCCAGTTTATTAACCAGGCGAGGATGAGTTCCGGTAAAGACGCTTACTAATTCTACTGACACTTTAGTGTTCCTGCAAACATTTTGGACTTAGACAAGTACAGTATAATGATTTATTTCAAATATTCAAATGTAAAACAAGTCATTACTACAATTTGTGATGCTTGATTCATTTTAGCAATCATCTAAAGAGCACTTTTTCATCCCCAAAAACCAGCACTTCATCACATCCGGTACCGGAGTATGAGCAATTTTCTATATTTTCATGGATAAAATTTGCAAATTCATAGGAAAACAATGGCAGGAAACAACATCCTTAAAAGCATGCTCCGCATCGCAGGGTTTTGGCTGCTTTTTGGCCTGTTCAGCATATTCTCCTCGTACGTGTATTACGAGGGCACAACCGTTGCATTTGAATGGCAAAAACAATTGCCGCTCAGACTGCCAAGTTATTTACTATGGATTTTGTTTACGCCATTTCTTTTCACCATAGCTGATAAACTCCCCATTGATAAACAAAAATTACGGCGGATTCTTCCATTACTATTCTATTGCATACTGTTCTCTACGGTTCATCGTTTACTAGCCTACATGATACAGTATCAAGTGAGAATTGATATGGGCACTGCAACTCAGGCTTTTGGCCGTGCGCTCGCGGATGAGAAATTTTTTATCCTTTCGGCTTTGTTTGATTCATTAATGCTCTGTGCTGCAATTCTTGTGTACCGGTATAGTGTTAACCATTACCGCGAGGCGATGCAAAGCAGGCTTGTAGCGGAAAAACTTATAAGCGATCTGAATGCCGCGAAACTACAGGCAATGCAGATGCAATTGCAGCCGCATTTTTTATTTAACACGCTGCATGCAATTTCCTCGCTGCTTTATACCGAACCGGAAAAAGCAGACCGGGCAATTACTCTGTTAAGCGAATTACTCCGCAAATCATTGGATCTGCGGGATGCTGTTCTCATTCCATTACATGAAGAGATTGAATTGACGCGGAATTATCTTGCCATACAAGAAATGCGGTTTGGCGGTAAAATGAACGTATCAATAAATATCAGCGATAACACCAATTCTTTCCCCGTGCCGGTTTTTATTCTACAGCCGCTGCTCGAAAACATTATGAAGCACTCGATTGAGAAATGCTCGGTAAAACGGAATATCTTGATCCGTTCGGAATTAAAAAGTGACACACTAAGGATTTTCATCACCGAAGATGGGGAAGGATTCTCATCATTACAAACGGCGATGCAGAACGGTTACGGCCTGAAGAATGTACACGACCGGCTTGCTGCTTTATCAGGCGGCGGCACATTGAGCTTGTCTGAAGATGTGGCGCAAGGGACATTTACTATCGAGATATCAATACAAACCGGGACTCATGATTAACGAAATTACAGTTTTAATTGTTGATGACGAAAAACCGGCAAGGGGTAAACTTACCTATTTTCTTGATAAGGAAACGGGCTTTCGAATTGTTGGGACAGCCGAGAACGGCACTGATGCAATAGAACTGATTCATGCCCTCCGGCCGGATGTTGTTTTTCTCGATATTCAGATGCCATATCCGGATGGGGTGGAAGTTGTCCTGCGTATTGAAGGTAAGCGCCCGGTGATTGTATTTACCACCGCTTATGATGAATACGCCATAAAAGCATTTGAATTGGAAACGCTCGATTATCTTCTAAAACCTTTTGACTCACTGCGGTTTAAAATTACCATTGACCGTTTGCGGAAACACTTCGCGCTGCAGGAACCATACAATAATAGTAAAGTAACAGAACGTGCTGCCGCATCAATACAGCAGGTGCGCGAAATGAAACTAAAAAGCCTGACGGTTAAGCATGGGGAGAAATTTGTTGTAATTCCATTGCATGAGATATTCTTTTTTGAAGCAGAGGGTAATTATATCCGTATTCACACGAAGAATACCGTTTATCTTATGCGGCAGACAATGACGGAATTGCTCACGGTTTTAGAGAACACTTCGTTCATCCGCGTGCAGCGCTCATTTATTATTAACGTTCATGAAGTAAAAGAAATTCACCCGCACTTTAATGGCGAGTATATGGTATATATGAAAAATGAAAAAAAAGTGCCTTGCAGCAGGACGTTCCGGGATGTATTGCAGGCACAGTTTAGAATTTAAACTCAAAACATTTTATCAAACAATAAACTCATTTCGTCCCCGGTATGTGCTATTATATCACATACTCCTGTTACACGTGATGTTACTCGCCTAATTTCATCTTAAAAAAAGGAAACATTATGCGGCTACAATTCATTCTTTTACTAACGGCAGCTTTATTACATGCGCAAATATTTGAAAAAATCGCAGCAGGATCACCTGTTAACGATGCAGGTGACAGCCGCGCGGTGACATGGATAGATTATGATAATGACGGTGACCTTGATCTTTTTGTAACAAACGGTCCCCGCCTTGGTGAGAACAATTTTTTCTATGAAAATCTGGGGAATGGTAGTTTTCTGAAACGCACTGATATTGCAATTACAAAAGACAAGGCTCCCTCTGACGGCGCAACTTGGGGTGATTTCAATAATGACGGAAATCCTGACCTTTACGTTGCTAACTGGTGGGGTGTTAAAGGCCTGCTCTACAAGAATAACGGTGATAAAACTTTCACGCAGTTAACTACGGTTGCACCAGCGCTTGATCCGAGTTACTCCGAAACGGCGAGCTGGGGCGACTATAACAAGGATGGCGCAATTGACCTATACGTTTGCAATAGCGCGGGGACAAAGAAGAATAACCTCTACCGGAATAATGGGGATGGTTCCTTCACGAAAATCACTTCCGGTACACCGGTTACCGATGCAAAAAGCTCAAGAAATGTTGATTGGGTTGATTATAATGCGGATGGCTTCCCCGATTTATTTGTTGCCAATGAAAACGGGGAACATGAAAATCTATACACCAACAACGGCAATGGAACTTTTACAACTGCCTCAATTCCTTCATTGACGAATAATTCTGGCAATTCAGCCAGCAGCAACTGGGAAGATGTTGATAATGATGGTGATCTTGACGTGTTTATCGCGAATTACGAGAATCAAAAAAATTATCTCCTCCTCAATAATGGGGCAAATGTATTCACGAAATCAACTGCTTTTAATAATGAAATCTCGAATTCATTTTGCAGCACCTTCGGTGATATTGATAATGACGGAGATTTGGACTTGTTCGTTACCAATGCATTCACCGGAACAGAGAAAACGGTTAACTTCCTGTATATCAATAACGGGAATGGCACATTTGGCAGGGATACAGCCGAAATCGTTTCAAAAGATTTAGGCTGGACCTACGGTGCAGCTTTTGGTGATTACGATGGTGATGGTGACCTTGACCTTTTTGCAGCGCGATGCTTTCAGGCAAACGAGAACAACAGCTTATATAAAAATCTTGGGAACAGTAATCATTGGCTGCAAATTAGCCTGCAAGGAATCAAGTCAAATAAATCGGGAATTGGGGCAATTGTAAAAGTAAAAGCGGTTATCAATGGTGCAAGTGTTTGGCAACAGAGAAGGGTTACAGGGCAAAACGGTTATTGTAGTCAAAATCTGCGTCTGCATTTTGGTTTAGCCGCCGCAACGCTGATTGATTCACTGGTTATTCTTTGGCCTTCAGGAATCATGCAGAGCTTAACCGCATTACACGCAGATACTTTACTGGCAATTAAAGAGGACACAACGTTAACCGGTACTTTGCAGGGAAAGATTTTACCGGATAAAAAATTTCAGTTACAGCAAAATTTCCCTAATCCTTTTAACCCTGAAACGGTAATAAAATACACAATTCCTGATGAGGGCTTTGTCAGTCTAAAGGTTTACAACGTAACTGGAAAAGAGGTTGCAACACTGTTGCAAGGCCTGCAAAAGCCGGGGAGTTATGAAATTACCTTCCATGCAGAAGGGCTTGCCAGTGGAACGTATTTTTATACTCTCAGCACACAAAACGGTGTACTAAGCAACAAAATGCTGTTACTGAAGTGATACGTTGTATAATAAAATAGCTTTCTGTTTAGGATCGGATTTTCAATGTCCTCATATCAACACCTAAAATTCTTAATTGAATAGGTGAAAATTATTAGTTAATTTTGCCAGTAACGTTTTTTAACTTAATAAATATGAGTTCTTAACGATGGCAAATCAGGGTAACCGGCTCAGGGAAATACCGTATAATTATACATCTTTTTCGGACAAAGAAATTATCCTCAAGTATTTTGATGAGGAGACATGGAAGGTAATTGAAGAACTGCGGGATCAGCGGAAAACCGGCAGGAGTGCAAAACTCCTTTACGGGATAATTGGTGATATTTGCATTATCGAGAGGAACCCGTATTTATTCGAGGATTTCTTAACCAATGCAAAAAAATTGCTTTCGTTAAAAACACTCCACCAAAAAAGAATCGCGAGTATATCGGAAAATACCAATGACAATCAACTCGCGCAGCACTTGCTTTTAAAAACCATAAAACTGAACGAGAATTTTTTTGCAAGCTTCGCAATAATTGCAGCCCAACGGCGGCGGGTATTGCAAACATTAAAAAAATACACTGCCGAGAGTAACATCAAGTTTTCGCCTTTTCACCGCGTATCACATGCAACCGATGCAACTGACTGGCGGGTTGAATATCCCTTTGCAGTTGTCTATCCTGATGCAAGTAAAGAAGTGCCTGGACTTGTTAACGCTGCAAAAGAATGCGGTTTATCCATCATCGCGCGTGGTGGCGGCACAGGTTTAACCGGTGGAGCAGTTCCCCTTCAAAAAAACACGATGATTATCAACACGGAAAAACTGACTGGAATTACAGCGGTTAAAACAGTTCGGATTAACGATAAGGATATTCCGGTTATTGGTGTTGAGGCGGGAGTTGTTACCGATAAAATAATTAACCATTGTGAAGATTTGGGATATGTGTTTGCCACCGACCCAACCTCTGCATGGGCTTCTACAATCGGTGGAAATATCGCAGAAAATGCAGGGGGTAAAAAATGTGTTATGTGGGGGACTGCCATCGATAATCTTTACTCTTTTACCATCGCTGTAGCTTCAGGTGAGATACTAAACATTGTCCGGGTAGATCATCCGTACCGTAAAATACTGCCTGAAGATACTGCTGTTTTTGATGTGATGAAACTTTCCAGGGGGGCTGAAACCTTTATGCACCGCATTGAAATTTCCGGAAATGAAATTCGGAAAAAAGGTTTGGGAAAAGATATTACCAACAAGGCGCTAGGTGGTTTACCTGGAGTGCAAAAAGAAGGAGGCGACGGTGTTATCCTTGCAGCAGAGTTTGTTTTGTATAAACCATTCAATCATTGTAAAACCTTGTGCATCGAGTTCTTCGGGAACAGCATGCTGCAGGCTTCGCAGGCGATAGTTGCCATTAATAAATTGAACGAATCAAATGAAAAAGCCTACTTAACTGCACTTGAACATTTTGACCAGAAATATGTGCATGCAATACAATACAGGAATAAGTCAAACAGAATTGAATCCCCGAAAGCCGTATTAATTATCGATGCCGAGAGCAACGATCCGGAGGTCCTTGAAACCATGTGTCAAATGATTGTTGAACTATTACCACGGTATAATAGTGTCGGTGTTTTTGCAAATGACGGGCAGGAGCAGAAAAAATTCTGGAACGACCGCAAACATCTTGGCGCTATTGCCAAGCATACTAACGCGTTCAAACTGAACGAAGATGTGGTTATCCCCGTTGAGAAACTGCCGGAGTTCGCGGATTTCATCGAACTGATGAATTTTGTGTATGAATTGCGGAACAATGTGGCTGCCGCAGAAAAGCTCATTCAATTTTTTAAGGATACTGAATTTGTCACAGTTTATCCTGAAAAAAGAATTTCGGCATCCTCTGAACTTTTAAGCAGCCTGCATCGGGATTATACTCTATTCCTAACCGAACTTGAGCAGGAATTGCGCTATAGCAGTAGTGGCAATATTTCGAAGGATGAAAATACCCAATTCCGCAAATTGCAAAACGGGGAAGTTGTTTTTGCTTTTGCATCACGAGCCGTACAAGCAGTGAAACAGATATTCCAAAGCTATGATGAAGTACTTGCGCGGATTGATGTTCTTGTTTTGGAAGAACAAAAAAGGCGTATTGTTGTTGCGACCCACATGCACGCGGGTGATGGCAACGTGCATGTAAATATTCCGGTGCACTCCAGTGATTACACCATGATGCTTGCTGCAGATGAAGCCGCAACAATTGCCATGCAGAAGGCTGTGCAGCTTGGCGGAGTGGTTTCGGGTGAGCATGGTATTGGGCTTACTAAACTTAAGTTCATCGAACAGGGAATTATTGATGACTATCAAGCATATAAAAAGCTTGCTGATCCTGAGAATATTTTTAATCCGGGTAAACTGGATAAACGATTCCCCATGAACTTGATTTACACGCCGTCTTTCAACTTACTTGAATGCGAAGCGATCATTCTCGAATCGACCGATTTGGAAAAACTGAACACGGCAATAGCCTCATGCGTGCGGTGCGGTAAATGCAAAACCGTTTGCAACACGCATTACCCGCGAAAAACCATGCTGTATAACCCACGGAATAAAATACTTGCCGTTGGTCTGATAACCGAAGCAATACTCTTTTCAGCACAAACTCTGGATATGCGCTCTTTTATTCACTTCAAGAAAATGCGGGAAATTTCTGATCATTGCACCGTTTGCCATAAATGCAGCGTTCCATGTCCGGTTAAAATCGATTTCGGAAATGTATCGCTCCGAATGCGTGAACAGCTCGTGCACAGGAAGAAATCCGCGCCAAAGATTATGACTAATGCCGCTCTTTTCTATTTGACACGGAAGAAATATTTTGTAAATAAAGTATTCAGGTTGGGACTTTTGAAAACCGGGTACTCCGCACAGCGGCTTGCCTCCAAATGCCATAAACCTGTTTCAGGTCTCACTGCTTCTTTCATACCAAAATTAGGGCAGTTACTAAAAAATCCCTTCCCCGTTAGCGGGCAGCCTTCCATTCGTGAGGTTTTTGGATTGAAAAATACTGACACATTTTACAGTTTTGCAAATCCGGATATGGAAGTGAAGGGGAGTGTTGTCTATTTCCCCGGCTGCGGCTCAGAACGGATGTTTGCCGATATCAGCTTTGCAACGCTTGCATTATTGTATAACAGAGGAATAAGAGTCGTCATCCCGAACGAGTATCTCTGTTGTGGATATCCATTCTTAGCGAACGGAAAAACAGTTAAATCGGCTCTTAAAACCTATGAAAACAGGGTGCTGTTCCATCGGCTTGCAGAGAGCGTCGGGTACATGAACATCGACGCGGTTGTTATATCATGCGGCACTTGTTATAATATGCTTGAAACCTATGAATTGGAAAAAATATTTCCCGGCAGTAAACTGATTGATATCAATGAATATCTTGTTCATCAAAAGCTTTACAAGAAGATAGACGGTGATTGCCCGGAGCTGTTCTATCATGAGCCATGCCATAATCCTCTGAAGCACTTTGGTACCAAGAACACATTTGCCGGGCTCTATGTAAAAACAGCAGTGGAAATTCCCGAATGCTGCGGTGAAGCCGGTACGTTGGCATTGTCAAGGCCTGATATTTCAAATACACTAAAGAACCGCAAACTACAGGCGGTAAAACAATTCAACACGGAAGATGTGCAAATTCTAACAACATGTCCGAGTTGTGTCTCCGGGCTGTGTAAACTGAGCAATGGCAGGAAAATCGAGGGGAAATCGCTTGCAGTTTATAATGCTGAACAATTCCTTGGAAGGGATTGGAAAGAACGGTTCATTTCGAATGTAAAACTAAAGGGGATTGAACGAATAGTTTTGTAATGATAGAAGTTGTAAGGCGTAATTACTGAATGAGTGGATGTCTTTGTGTCTTTTTAGTGCTGTCCATTTGTGACATGTTAGCTCAAATATCCTAAAAGAAATTTCACTAAAAATTCGAAGATAATATTGAATGCAATTTTAGCATTGCAAAAAGCCGGGTGAGAGGCACTTCACCCGGCCATCGCATTACATTTATTTTATGAGAGCCATTTTTTTACTGATAGAATTTCCGTTATAGTTTAATGTGTAATAATAAACACCGCTCGCGAGATTTTTTCCTGAGAAGCTCAGCGTGTGTTTCCCCGCTGATTGTCTTCCATTGACCAATTGATTTACCGTGTTGCCAAGCATATCATACACGGTAAGCGTAACATGATTAGATGCCGGTAACACATAGCTTATCACGGTTTCCGGGTTGAACGGATTTGGATAGTTTTGTTCAAGGATAAACCCCGTGGGCTTGCCTGTTTTGTTTTCTTCAACACCGGTGGTATTAAGCACGCGGTAAAAGAAGGCCACTGCTGCATCGGTTACACCGCTGGTATAGGTTGGGTCAAGTACGGTTGACTCAATCCCAAACGTGTCCATTTTCATCTTCAGGCGCTTGCCATAATTAATATGATGTATCGCCTGGCTTGAATTTGTAGGGGTATCGACAATACTGTAATACATCCAAGCAGGTGGGTCATCAGCCGTTACATGCTGATAAGGTGAAGCCATTTCCATCATTGCATAGGCTGTTGGTGTGCTCATCGAGTCAGCCGGTAAACCGAACACTGCACCGTTGAAATAACTGAATTGCAGAACATACGGGCCGCACCAGCTGCCGATAACTCTTGTATCCAAAGATGTCTGGCCGCTCCAGCAAGCCATACCCTTAATTCTTGATGATTCCCTTAAGATGGGGT
>JACPGF010000328.1 GCA_016182615.1 Ignavibacteriales bacterium | reverse complement strand
GGTTTTGCCGGTGACCTGAATTTTAAAAACTATTTACTTTCCGCCGACTCGCAGGAACCGGATGGCAACTTTCACGAGCCTGTGCAAATATTTACCGGTGATGGTATAGGTGTATTTGCCTCGGCAGTAAAAGATACACTGGTGTTTAGTATTATCAAACCGTAGTTTCCCTTATTTTAGTACCGGGCTTTCTAAATTTTTATCCTTCGTGTTTTGTTATCAGTGATGCGATAATCAGCTGTTTTAGAAAGGCCCGGTACTATTTTCCTAAGCTAACAGTCGTTATAACTTTAAAGCAATGATTTATTATTACCGCGTCCTTTTCGCGTTCATCCTGCTTACCTCGCTCCAAACAGTGCGGGGAGCGGGCAGTGTTGATAGCTCGCGGACAGGTTACATGGATCCCGATACGGCAAAAACGCGGTTAAGGATTGGAAACTATAATCCCGCACTTCTTGGAAAAGACGGGGATTATGGATGGATAAAACCTTCAGAGATTACACTTGACAGCATTATACCCGGCAAGGATATTTGGTTTAGGATGCCTTTGCCGGATATACGATGGAAAAACCCGGCTTTATATGTTTATGGCTTTTTGTTTAATCTTGAGATATATATTGACAGTAGCCGTATTTACGATTACAGGGGACAAAAACCGGGAAGAGAGGGACCAAGGTGGATCATTATCCCGTTAAACCATGAGTATGCTGGCAGAAACCTTTTTATAAAAGCTTACATTAAGCATCTCCTCTTTTTAGGTGAACTGCGGGAAGTAAAAATCGGTTCAACGGCTGAACTATTACAATTGCGTGATGAGCAGGAATTTACGATGACGCGCGATTTTGCCAGAGATGCAATTGTTGGCGGCATTCTGCTGTTCCTCGCCCTGTTTTCTTTGTTTATATTCGCTCTCCGCTTCAGTTTACGCTTGTACCCGTTTTTATTGTTCAGTATAATTGCTATGTGCAGCGGCATTGATTATATACTGTACCCGGCAGCAGCGGGCGGGCTGTTGGGTTTGCAGTATGGTTATCTGGAGCTCATCAGCCTGATTGCCCTTTTTATCCTCTCTCCTGTTTTTATCATGTTCATCGAGCAGTTGTTTGGCCCGGGCATAAAAAAACTTTTGCGCCGTTTGTGGCAAATTTCAATAGTCTATACGGCCGTATTTTTGGCTGCCATTGCAGTTGATGTACGCTATGCACAATACTTCCCGGATGTTGCCCAAACAATTCTTGTTGAGATAGGAATAATCGTCATCATTTTTATTATTTCCGGCTATCTTAAAAAGCCAAATGCAAAGTACATTATCGCGGCAATTGGCATCTTTCTCGTTTTGGCTGTGTTCGACCTTGTTAGCGAGGCTGTTAACCCTGCATGGCAGTTTACTTTATCCGGCTGGGGAGTCCTTATCTTAGCCTTTGCATTATCACACATGCTCATTACCTATTACACACGGATGGCAGAGGACTTTACCATTACCCGGGCAGCAATGCAGAAGAAGGAAGCCGAAGTAAAATTGTTGCGGGAGGAAAACTTGCGCTCGCAGTACGAGGCCCTTAAAAGCCAGGTAAATCCCCATTTTTTGTTTAATTCGTTCAGCACGCTTATTTCTCTTATAGAAGAAAAGCCCGAAATGGCTCAACGCTTTGTGCAAATGCTTTCCAACGTGTACCGCTATGTTTTGTTCTGTCAGGATAAGGAGCTGGTATTGCTCTCATCGGAAATCGAGTTCGTTCAGGCGTACATGTTTCTATTAAAAAACCGTTTTGAAAATGCTATTGACGTAGCGGTTTCCATCCCTGAAAAATATTACAGTTATAGTATTGTTCCCCTGTCTTTGCAAATCCTTCTGGAAAATGTTATCAAGCATAATATCGTGTCAGAAAAAAAGCCAATGAAGATTCAGATTTCCTATCACGAGGATACCGGGTATCTTACCGTAAGTAACACCCTGCAAAGGAAAAACACATTTCAGGAATCAACAAAACTGGGATTGAAAAACATCATAAACCGTTACAAGTTTTTTTCGGACAAGGAGATAATTATTGAAAACGGGCCTTGCTTATTTGCCGTATATTTACCGTTAATTGAAGGACATTATGGAAACACGGGTACTGATAATTGAAGATGAAAAGTCCAATTCAAAGCATCTGATAAGGCTGCTGTCTTCCATTGATGCCGGACTACGGGTTGTTGCAGTTATTGAAAGCGTTGAAGACGCGGTAAACTGGCTTTCTGAAAACAATGCGCCGGATTTACTGTTTATGGATGTACAGCTTTCGGACGGGCTTTGCTTTGAAATTTTTGACTCCGTAACCATTTTATCTCCCATCATTTTTACTACGGCATACGATGAATACGCCCTGAAAGCCTTCAAGGTAAACAGTATTGACTATTTGCTTAAACCGGTTGATCCCGCTGAACTGGGCAAGGCAATTGAAAAATTTAAACACTTT
>JACPGF010000357.1 GCA_016182615.1 Ignavibacteriales bacterium | reverse complement strand
CCCCGGAGTTCACTCCGGGGTAGTTTACTCTCCCTGTACGCAGGCTTTTTCAAAAGGAATGGATGCCAAGCCACTACTTGCATGGTGAAAGCAGAACATTTCCGGCTTAAAATTTGGTCTATTAATGGACACGTTACTTAGAGTGGTTCTGATACCTGATTCGCCTAATTGAGATTTTCCACCGTATTTTCAGGTGAACCAAAATGTAGAATGTAGAATGGGGAATGGTTCATCTGATTTTTAGGTGGAGCTTTTTTAATGCATGGCGGTAAAGTGATGTATTATTTCAAGGGATGTAGAATAATTTGGATAGTCAAACAAAAAGAGAGGTGTTTTTGTTATTGATTTTTCAGTGGCTAAAGCATGAAATCCCCGTGGGGTAAGACACCCCGGCATGAAGAGGCTGTCTTAAAACTCAAATATTTAAAAAATATATTTTGATTTTGAGCCAAAATCGAAGAATAAAAATGCTTGACTAGGGGTTTTAACACAGCCTCTTAATGCCGGGGTTAGGGCATAAATACTAACCGCTCGCAGAGCGGTTAGTTTGCAATATCCCCTAACCCCGGAGTTCACTCCGGGGTAGTCTACTGCCCCTGTACGCAGGCTTTAGCCACTAATTACATGGTGAAAGCAGAGCATTTCCGGTTTAAAATTTGGTTTATTAAAAAACACGTTACTTAGAGTGGTTCAGATGCCTAATTCGCTAAATTGAGATTTGCCACCGGAATTTCATATGAACCTGGGGAATAGGGAAGGGAGAAAAAAAAGTTAATTTGGTAATTTGGCGGCAATCGAATAATAATGGCAATGAGTGACAAGAATAATGATGAGGTTAAAAACACTTGCTATTGAATACGGGAGGAAATTTTTTGTTTGTTGGAGGTAAGATTGGAAAATACAAAAACGGTTGACCTACCTTTGGGGAAGATTCAACCGTTTTTTTTCTTGAAAATTTGCTATTGTAAGTTTTATTGGCCTTTGCAGTTGCTCTTAATCAGTTGGTATATACAAAACTGTTCTTAAACTATTTAAGCAACTTTTTCGAAAACTGTACTCATAAGTTTATGGAGTTTTTCCCTTTGTACCGATAATAATTCAGGAATGGACTGCAAATTCTCATCGGGGAATGTTTCTTTTTTTGCAATGTCCAAACAATAATCGATACCATTAAGAAGATTTTCTTTAAACTTTTCCAGATATTTTATTCCGGCAGTATTTAACTCGGTTGTTTTTATAAGCTTTTCGAAATAATTAACATACAATTCAACTTCCTGAGCAAACATGTGCGGCCTATCGGCAGAGACGAGCGATTCACCTCTGCCGTAAATATGATCCACCATTTCTTCGAGGCTGTATTCACGGTCAAACCAAACGATATTAGGACCCGGGCAAATTGATTGCGGGCGTTTGCCTTTGGGCTCTATTCCCAGAGAAATAAGCGCGCCATTACCAAGGTGCTGGCATAAGCAAACTTTCTCAAATGTACTGTTCATTAATTTGTTTTTTTCGGAATCCGAAATGGGCATTTTACTAATCTCAGCAACCTTTTGTTCCTGATACTCAATTGATGCAGTGCAAATTGGTTTTTGAGAATATTCAGTGTTAGAGACAAGAAAACCCTTTGGGCAAGGTGAACCGGGTTTGCCGTTTTCTGCTCTGCGCCTTGTCCATTCTTCAGAACCTGTGCCGCGGAGATTATTAAACGGCACACCAAGAGGGGATGCATTACTTAAGTATAAATCATCCTTTTTGGCATTCATCAATAGTGCTCGTGTATCTTCATCCACACAGGTCGCCTCGGGAACCAGCAGAAACGGACTTCCCCATCCGGTGGCATCACAGCCTAAGTCTTTGGTTAGGCGTTTTGCTTCTCCACTTGTTCCGATACCGCCTTGTACGGTTATAAGCGGTACATGACTCATTGCGGACTCGGGATATTCCCAGCCCATTTTTTTATAAAATTCCAGGATGGCAGGTTGTATCTGATTGGTTAACTCTTCTTTTTTCTTTTTAAACTCATCTACTATCGAAGCCAGCAGATATCCCTGCGAGGCAAATGCATGGCCCCCGCAGTTCAAGCCGGATTCAATGCGGTATTCACTTACTTCAAGTCCTTTCATGGCCAAAAATTTCCCCTGAATGAGGGCAGACCTGAAATCGGAAACCTTAAGAATAATTTTTTTCCTCAAATCACCGGATTTGTCACGGTAAAAATCTTTGAACTGTGCAATGTATCCGTAAAGGCTGCGGTTAAATCCTGCTGAAAAAACAATTGATGAACTGAGGCAGCTGTTTGCAAAGCCTCTCAGTGCCGCTTTTGCATCACTGAATTCTTCACTTAACATCGTTCCGTTTTTATCATAATTAACGGTGTCAACTTTTGCCATAATATTCACATCAATTGAACCGGGCAGTATCCATTCGGTTAAATGTTCCTCAAGCTTTTTACGTTCAATATTATCTTTAACTTTTAATAATTTATGGTAAATGGATTTTAAGGGGCTTTCATCGGGCAGCATCCTAAAATACTTTTGCTTGTCATTTTCGTTCAGCAGGGAAAGTTTTTTAATAGCTTCAATCTTCATGTGAACAATTTGATGCACTGTATCAAGATATGCTGTTATTCGTTTCGCGCGCGCATCAACTTCTTTTTTAGCGATGGGTACAAAAAGCAAATTGTACTTTTCGCAATAAAAACGTCGGATTTTTTCTATAAGGACATCATCAACGATTGAAATAACAGAAGAAATACCAAAGGGTGCAACCCGAATCGGTGTATCAATAGAATGACCGGTACCCATTACAGGAATGTGGAATAAATGTAATAATCGTTGCATGGTGACCTCTTTTCAATCAGCATTCAACGGATTTTACTTGCGGAATGATGAAATTTATGAATTGGCTGAAAAAGCCTAATTAATTTAACACAATATAAATAACTTACTGAAATAGTTAACGATTATTGTTATTCTTTACAAGGCAAAAATTAATGTATAATGTAGAATGTAAAATGTAGAATGAATTGATATTCACCCATTCGAAGATGTTGTACATATTGCTGAATCGATTTGTACCTTCTTTATTGGCTGTACAGCCTCTTCTGGGAATATGCTATTTTTTTTAGAAGGCTAATGCTAGCCGCCCAGAATGAAAAAAGTGTTGTCATCTTCTCCCGCCGAGAGTAACCAGATGAGCAGCATGGATATAAACAGCAGGGGAATCTTGACAAATTGTCTGCCGCCAGTTTAATGTTTTGATTCGGTTTAAGTATTGTGTAATTTTAATATTAATGTAAAACCCAACTGAGAAAGCTGATGCAAAATTATCTCCAAAGTTCATTTGATTTTAAAGAACCGCCCATCATGTTTGATGAACTTCCACTGTGGTCTGCGCCATTCGGTTTGAAACTACTTGATGCGGTAAAATACAAAGCAGGAATTACAGCCTTAGATATTGGTTTTGGAACCGGATTTCCCTTAACTGAACTTGCGATGCGTTTAGGAAATACTTCTACAGTCTATGGCATTGACCCTTGGAAAGAAGCTATTGAAAGAGTTAGACAGAAAATTATCTATTACAGAATTGATAATATTAAGTTGATTGAAGGAGTTGCTGAGAGTATTCCGCTCCCGGATTGCAGTACTGACCTGATTGTAAGCAATAACGGGTTGAATAATGTAGCCGATTTGCTAAAAGTTGTAAGTGAATGTTCCCGAATTTGTAAACCGGGAGCGCAATTTGTGCAGACCATGAATTTGAATAAAAGTATGATTGAGTTTTATGATGTTTTTGAGGTGGTACTGGCAAAAAAGCAAATGAATGAGGAAATTACTAAAATGCATGCCCATATCTACAGTAAACGCAAACCTCTCGATGAGATAGTTGCAATTCTTCAGAAACAAGGTTTCTCAGTAGTGGAGACCGTGGAGGATTCCTTTCAATACCGTTTTACCGATGCCACCGCGATGTTTAATCATTATTTTATCAGGCTCGCGTTTATGGAATCATGGATACAGTTACTTCCCCCGGATAGGGTTAGTGAGGTTTTTGAAGAAGTTGAGCAAATACTTAACGGTAAAGCAGAATCCGCCGGGCAAATGGTTCTTACTGTTCCGTTTGTAATGATTAACGCTGAAAGAAATTAATGAATAATTAATAATGAAGAATGAATAATGAATGAGTCCACTTCAAAAGCCATTTGGACTTTGATTTTAGTCTGTAATCAAGTCCGAAATTGCCAATGGGGAACTTTTTTGGCCTGACACTTGAGGAATGAATAATTAATAATGAAAAATGCCGGAGCGAATCAGGATGTGTGTAGGAAGATTAATGTTCAAAATTTTATTGGTAACAATTTGAGCTGCCACCATCGCCATTTATCAGGGTGGCCGGTTTGCGGGTCTGTTTTGTTGTCATTAATTATGGATTTATTCTACCAAAGGAAGTACAATGGAAAATAATGAGCAATTGCATTCTGTTAAAGAGCAACTGAAGATTTTAATGGAAAGACAGGAAGGGCTGCAAGCTGATATTAAGGCTCTTACCCGAAGAATTGAAGAGATAGGAAAAGAACCTTCTCCTGAAGAAATTTCCGGAGTAATCCCAACTGCTTTTCAGGCTGTTGAAGAGAAGTTACATGCATCGGAACCACTGTCTGTGGTAAATACTATGCCCCCGCCATTGTTCAATGTTCATGAGCCTCATTTTTTTGTTCAGCGGAATGAAAACTATTTTGAACAGCTAATCGCACTTAATATCGGGAGTAAAATCGGTGTGTTCATTATACTCATCGGTGTTATTATCGGCACGAAGTATTCAATTGAGCATAATCTTGTAACTCCACTAGCACGAATTGTCATCGGGTACCTAACCGGGATTGGGCTGCTGGCAACTGCCGTCCGGCTAAAGAAAAGCTACTATAATTTTAGCGCTGTACTGATGAGCGGCGCACTTGGCGTATTCTATCTTGATACATTTGCAGCCTATAATTTCTACCAATTCTATTCGCAGCCTGTCGCGTTTGCAGTATTGGTTATTCTTACCATTTGTACTGTATTTACTGCTTTATATTATGACAGGCAAGTGATAGCACACTTCGGATTGGTGGCTGGGTATGCTATCCCATTCCTGCTGAGTGAGCATACAGGGAAAGCCGAAGTGTTATTCTCATATATCACGCTTGTCAATATTGGAATTGCAGTTATTGCACTGAAGCGCAACTGGTGGCCGATATTTCTGAACGCATTCGTAGTGACATGGATCATTTTTATTAGTTGGGTTACATTTTCGTATGCTGGAAATCAGCAACCGGTTATCGCTTTAGGTTTTGGAGTAATGTTTTTAATAATATTTAACACCGTGTTCATTGCTTCGCACAGAATGGTGAAAGGCTTAGTGCCAACAATTCATCAAGTTGTACTTTTCCTTAACGCAGCGTTGTTTTATGGAGCCGGGTATTACATTTTAGGCTGCAACAGTGCTACCGAAGATTACCGCGGGCTATTTACACTATTGAATGCACTTTTTAATGGAGCAATATGTTACGTTTTATACAAACGGCTTTACGAAGATAAGACAGTTGTGCAGTTTGTAGCGGCACTCTGCTTACTTTTTATTACACTAACCGTTCCTGTGCAGCTTGATGGGAACTGGGTAACGAATATCCTGTTTATCTGGGCGGTAATTCTATGGCAGTTGGAGATAAAGACAAAGGCTTGGCTGTACGAAGTCTTTGCTTATTTTACAATTTGCATAGCAGCAATAAGTTTGTTGCATGATATATTCGCTTTTATTGAAACCTCCGGTCTGAGTAATAGCTATATGCATAGCTCGGCTTTTTTTAATCCGCTCTTTCTTACAATGATATTGGCAATTTCTTCCTTAGCAGTCACCGGTTATTTTATTAAAAATCTGGATCCCGCTGACAATGGTTTACTGATTTATCGAGTGAGAATAGTATTTAAAAAGATAGTTGCAGCTGCCTTAACATTACTTATCTATTTTACATTCTTCATGCAATTCGCTATGCTTTTCGATCAGCAGTATGCTCATTCTGCATTCTTTAGAGCAACAACTGATGGCGGTTACTGGGAGTATTGCAACAGTATTGTTCTTTTCAAAATCGTGTTTCTTCTTAGTTTTTCATTTCTTTATATTTTTGTTTCCGGCGCTGTTGGAAATAAATTTTTTTCATCGAAAACAATACTCCGATTAAGCATTGCAGGTAACTATATAAGTTTTATCGTGTATATGCTCTTCATCCCATTCTTTACCTATTCATTATATGCAGAATTGACGCACAGGAACTATGATGCCTATACTTTGTTTGGGATGTTTCATTTGTTGACACGATACTTTTGTTTGTTCCTCATCATATACATAGCGCACGGGCAGTATAAATTAATTGCTGGTACCGGGGGTAAGCGTTTAACAAGATATGAAAACTTTCTTACGGTGTTTGTTTTTTGGCTTTTGAATGCTGAGTTGATTTATCTTTTTAATGTGTTCGATTGGACCTTTAGACTGGTATTTACACTGGTTTGGGCCGCGTATGCGTTAGGCCTGCTTGTATCAGGGATTGTACTCATGAAGAAGAATTTTAGAATGACAGGACTGCTTTTCTTTATGCTGACACTGTGTAAGCTTTTCCTTTATGACATTGGCCAGATGAGTTCGCTCGGTAAAACCATTGTCTTTATTTTAGTGGGTGTTTTAATTCTTGCCGGGTCGTTTCAGTATCAACGGTATAAGAAAATAATATTTCCAGAGGATGAGATACCAGCGGAACATTCTGAAGATACCGGAAAAATGTATTGAACAATTCGGTTTACCGGTTTACAAATTTTTGTATATTCAAACATGAATTTTGTGTTATATAAATATTTAAGAGGGTCTTATGACGGCAAATTTTGATATGATTAAAAAAGTCTATGATGAGTTTAGTGTTAAAGTCGATGCAGCAAGAAAAGTTCTTGGCAGGCCAATGACTTACACTGAGAAGGTTCTGTACGCGCATCTTTGGGAACCGGTGACACGTGAGTTAGCAAAAGGCAAAGATTATGTTGATTTGGCTCCTGACCGCGTGGCGATGCAGGATGCAACTGCTCAGATGGCATTATTACAATTTATGTCCGCGGGTAAAAAAACAACCGCCGTACCCAGCACGGTGCATTGTGATCATTTGATACAGGCCCAGCACGGTGCAGTTGATGACCTTAACCGTGCCAATGCCGATAACAAAGAAGTGTATGATTTTCTGGAATCTGTCAGTAAAAAATATGGCATTGGATTCTGGAAACCGGGGGCAGGTATTATTCATCAGGTAGTTTTAGAGAACTATGCATTCCCCGGCGGTATGATGATTGGAACAGACTCGCATACACCGAACGCGGGCGGGCTTGGCATGATAGCAATCGGTGTAGGCGGTGCTGACGCGGTTGACGTGATGGCCGGAATGTCATGGGAATTAAAATGGCCGAAACTCATCGGTATTCATTTAAAAGGCAAACTCTCCGGCTGGGCATCCCCCAAGGACGTTATTCTTAAAGTCGCTGGAATTCTGACCGTGAAAGGCGGTACCGGTGCAATTGTGCAGTATTTTGGTGAAGGGGCAACAGCGCTTTCATGCACAGGTAAGGGAACAATTTGTAACATGGGAGCAGAAATAGGGGCTACCACTTCAGTGTTCCCGTTTGATGCGAAAATGGCAGCATACCTGCGTTCAACAGATCGTGCTGAGGTTGCAGAACTGGCCGAGAAAATGTCTGATGTTTTAACCGATGATGCAGAAGTCTATGCCGATCCAAGTAAATTTTTCGATCAGGTTATCGAGATAGACCTTGACATACTTGAACCACATCTGAACGGCCCTTTTACTCCGGACTTAGCAGTACCGATTTCGAAAATGAAGGAAGTTGCAAGGGAAAAAGGATATCCCGAAAAGCTGAGTGTTGCTTTAATTGGATCGTGTACCAATTCAAGTTACGAGGATATCAGCCGTTCTGCAAGTCTTGCCAAACAAGCTCTTGAAAATGGCCTGAAAGTGAAATCACAGTTCACCATTACACCCGGCAGCGAACAGGTAAGAGCCACAATCGAACGTGACGGACAGCTCGCAGTTTTAGAGCAGGTTGGCGGTGTTATTCTTTCGAACGCGTGCGGACCATGTATCGGGATGTGGAAACGGATGGATATGAAATCCGGAGAAAAAAACACCATTGTTACTTCTTTTAACAGAAACTTTGCAAAGCGGAATGATGGCAACCCCGATACGCTTGCCTTTGTTGCAAGCCCGGAAATAACCACGATGCTGGCCATTGCAGGCAGCCTGACGTTCAATCCGATGACTGACCAGTTAACTGATGCACAGGGAAATAAAATTACATTTGCACCACCAGTTGGTGATGAACTTCCTGCCTTGGGATTTACCGGCGGGGATACAGGTTTTATACCACCTGCAGAAGATGGCAGTGCGGTGAATGTGGCAGTAGCTCCGGCAAGTGACCGTCTGCAATTATTGGAACCATTTGCAAAATGGGATGGAAATGATTTTACGGATATGCTGGTTTTATTAAAAGCTAAAGGCAAATGTACGACAGATCATATTTCAATGGCTGGTCCCTGGCTAAAATTCCGCGGGCACCTCGATAACATTTCCAACAACATGTTTATTGGCGCTATCAATGCTTTTACGAATGATGCCGGAAAAGTACACAATATATTTTCGAAAGAGTATAAATCCATTCCCGAAGTGGCACGTGAATACAAGCGCGATGGAATTGCCTGGGTAGTAATTGGTGACGAAAACTACGGAGAAGGAAGCAGCCGGGAACATGCAGCTCTTGAGCCGAGATTTCTTGGCGGCAGGGCAATAATAGTTAAAAGTTTTGCCCGTATTCATGAGACCAATCTTAAAAAACAGGGTATGCTGCCCCTTACATTTGCAAATCCGTTGGACTATGATAAAATAAAGGAAACCGACAAGGTTAGCATTAAGGGATTGACTGAATTTGCAGTTGGTAAACCGGTTACTTTGCTTATTAAACACGTGGATGGTTCCGAGGAAGAGATTTCTCTGAATCATACCTTTAACGAGCGTCAGTTTGAATGGTTTAAAGCAGGGAGTGCATTAAACCTTATCGCTGCCGGTCATTAGAAAAAACTGATTATTTTATTAGATGCCCCGTCTGTGTGACGGGGCTGAATATTTTAAAGGGGTATATGCTTTTGGACAGAAAATGGGATGAATTTTGCCGTTTTCTAAATACTTCACTTGTACTAATTTTGTATCTTACATAACAAACGAATCGAATTTTACCAAGCTTAACAACATAATTATGATAACAAAAATCAAATCCGGGGTGCATTCTATGACAAAAAACTTAAGAACAATTTGGATCTTGTTGCTTTTCTTTAGCCAAATAGCCTTTCCTCAAGAGATTGTTACATGGGATATCCTGTCGAATATGAAAAATATTCAGGCTGCATTCGAAACATCTGCAGGAGTTTGGGCTGCTACCGATGGCGGGGTGTTTTATTATAACTTCAACGACCGGACATATAAAAAGTTTACCAAAGCCGATGGATTAAGCGGCTTACCGGTAACAGCAATAGCTAAGGATACTAGCAATAACATCTGGCTTGGTTGTGAGAACGGACAGATTGATATAATTAATGCAGTTACCAATACGGTAATTCGGAATATTATTAATATCCGGGATTCCCGGTTTACCGATAAACGGATAAATGGGTTAACTATAAGCGGCGATTCGGTGTTTGTCGCTACAGGTTACGGTATAACACTGATGAACGCGAAAAACTTTTCATTTATCGACACGTATTTTACGCTTTCCGATGCAACATTAATTAAATCAGTCGATAACATCTTCTGGAATGGCAGAATATTCGCAGCACTCGGGGAGGGTATCGCTGTACAGAATATCGGTGTTACTATTCTTAATGAACCTTCAGCATGGAAGTTCTATTCGAAAGTTGAAAATAATCAGATGGCATCGGCAAAAAAGCTGTGCATGTATAATGGTAGTGTTCTTGCAGCGACCTCTTTTGGATTGGCTGTCTTCAGGGACTCACTTTGGGCACAATATATAACAGCACTGGCTGGCAGGAATATCCATGATGTAACCGTTTCAGCTGATTCATTAATCATCCTCACTGCCGATTATTCCGTGTATTCCTTCAAGAGCAACGTGCTTACTTTAATTAAAACTCTATCCGCTGAAAAACCGCTCACCTTAATCGGTCAGCAGCATGGTTTGCTGCTTACTTCAGCCAATGGTATTATTAACGCGCAAAACAATGGTATGGTTTTATCAATTGTTCCTGACGGGTTGCCTGATAAAAAGATTTACAATTTGTACGCAGATCATCTGGGGCAGTTATGGGTTGCAACCGGTAAAAACAATGGCGGCAGTGGGTTGTTCAGATATTCTGAAAACTCATGGAAAGTGTTTAGCAGTGCCGACACAAGGATTACCACCAACGATTTTGTCAACGCGTTTACTTATACAAACGGTGACGTATATGCCGGTACCTGGGGAGCCGGGTTAATGCGCTTGCAGGGAACGGATAATATAACCATGTTTAATGCCTCGAATACTCCACTATTAGGGATTCCGGCAGCTCCATCTTTTATTGTTATAGGCGGTATCGTTTCAGATTCCAAAAAAAACCTTTGGATACTGAACTATTGGCCCGGTGATAAAAACCTGTTTGCTGTACTTACACCGGACAGTTCCTGGAAAATGATACAACATCCATCGTTTATAACAGATGAAGGCTATACATCCGTGTCGATAGACGATAATGATACAAAATGGTACGTGCACTATTCAGGGAAACCTCTTTATTTCTATAATGAAAATGGTACTTTTGGCAATACTACTGATGACCATGCTGGAAGTGTTACAAATTCCGGTAATCTGGCAGGAAAGTCGATTAATTCGGTTGTTGTTGACAAACGGAACGAGCTTTGGGTTGGCACTGAGGCAGGAGTATATGTTCTCTCTGACACCCGCTCCATTTTAACCTCATCGCCGGGAGCCTTTAATGCACTTTACCCGTTAAGGGGTTTTAAAGTTAATGCGATAGTGGTGGATGGTATCAATAGGAAATGGATTGCAACTAGTAAAGGCTTGCTGTTAGTTTCCCCCGATGGCAACACGATACTTGAGCATTACAAGGCGACAGACAGCCCGCTTTTATCTGATGAAGTTGAAAAATTGGCAATCGATTTGAAGAATGGTATTGTGTACGCTGCTTCAGCAACCGGTATTGCAGCGATACACACGGCTGCAGTTGAACCCAAAACCGACTATTCGGAAGTAAAAATATTTCCTAACCCGGTTCTGTTGCACAAAGAAACCCAAGTAACCTTTGAAGGGCTGGTGAAGGAAACCGAAATTAAAATAATGAATGCAGCAGGCAGGTTAGTACGGCACATCGTAACTCCCGGCGGTGGAAAAGGATACTGGAACGGGCTGGATGAAAACGGCAATACTGTTCCATCCGGAATTTACTTTATTGTTCTTTTTGATAAAGAGGGGACTATTACTTCTGTTGAAAAACTTGCTGTTATCCGAAACTAAAACTATTATTTGATAATGATTGACCTACAAAAAATATCTCTGCAATTTTCCGGTGATTACTTGTTCAGGGATGTTAGCCTTAAAATATATGCCGGTGATAAAATCTCGTTAGTTGGCGCGAACGGTGCCGGTAAGTCATCGCTCATGAAAATAATAATGGGAATGATTGAACCCGAAAGCGGTACTATTTTTAAGCAAAAACGGGTTAGTATTGGCTATTTACCACAGGAGCAGCAATTAAACGAAGGAACCTCTCTCATTGATGCTGTTGAAGCTGCTGTTTCGGATGTTTATCAATTGCGGCTTGAAGAAGAGGACGTAACTCAGGCTCTCAGCGAGGATATTGCCGATGAGGAATATCGGGATGAACTGATATACCGTTTGGGAGTGATTCACACCAAACTTGCTGATCTTGATTCTTTCACTCTCCGCTCGCGTTCTGAAAGAATTCTTGTAGGGCTTGGCTTCAAGGAAGAGGATTTTCCCCGTTCGGTACGCGAGTTTTCCGGCGGGTGGCAGATGCGTATTGCACTTGCAAAAATACTGGTAGCTGACCCCGATATTATCCTGCTGGATGAGCCGACAAACCATCTTGATATCGACTCACTGCGATGGATAACGAATTATCTCAAAGCATTTAAAGGCGCTTTGCTGCTTGTTTCGCATGATAAACATTTTGTTAATGAAGTAACCTCGAAAACTGTGGAAATTTTTCTGAAAAAGGTAACGGTTTTTAAGGGCACGTACGATGCTTGGATAGCTTATAAACAGGAGCGCGATAACCTTCTTGAACATCAGGCGGCGCAGCAGCAAAAAAAACTTGATGAGACGAAAAAGTTTATCGAGCGCTTCAGGTATAAAGCCACGAAGGCAAAACAGGTGCAAAGCAGGATTAAGCAGCTTGAAAAAGTTGAAATTATCGAACTGCCCGATTCAGAATCATCGATTCATTTTAATTTTTTTGAAGCCCCATCAAGCGGCAGAGTTTCTGTTGAGTTGAAGAGTATCTCGCACGCTTACGGTGAAAAGCGGGTATTGAACAATATCAACATGATTATACAACGTGGTGAAAAGATAGCGTTCGTAGGCCCCAATGGAGCAGGCAAAACGACACTATCCAAAATTCTGGCTGGTGTAATGCCCCCTACAGGCGGGGAAGTTGTACTTGGCTATAATACCGCTGTTGCATATTATGCTCAAGAAGTTGCAGACACGCTGGACCCCGAAGATGATATTTATGAAACATTGCAGGCAATGGCAGAAGACCGGTCCGTTGCACAAATACGCTCGTTAGCAGGCGCTTTTTTGTTTACCGGTGATGATGTATTCAAAAAGATTAAAGTGCTTTCCGGCGGCGAAAAAAGCCGGGTTGCCTTACTAAAACTTATGCTTTCAAAGGCAAATCTGCTGGTGCTTGATGAGCCGACAAACCACTTGGATATTGCCTCGAAACGGATATTGCGTGAGGCTTTGGTTAATTTTTCTGGCTCAATTATTCTGGTTTCCCACGACATCGATTTTATTGAACCCATCGCAGAAAAAGTACTCGAGTTCAGGGATGGCAAAATGCGGGAATTCCCCGGCAACATTTTGTATTATCTTGAAAAGAAAGAGGAAGAACTCGCCGCTTCTCAGTCGGCTGGTAAACCAATCGGGGGCACTGAAACAAACACAGATAAAGTGAATCGTAAAGAAGCCAAAAGGCTTGAGGCCGAGTTGCGGCAATTAAAGCATCAGGCAACAAAGGGCCTTAAACCAAAGTTAGCTAAAGT
>JACPGF010000356.1 GCA_016182615.1 Ignavibacteriales bacterium | reverse complement strand
TTTTGGTATTATCTTTTCATAGTTTTCTAATGCTCCGCATTATTAACATACGGGAGCACCTTTAAATTCCCAAAATGAGACACTTTTTAAACTTTTTTTTCTCCTCCTTATGCTCCGATTCCTTAAGTTGACACCATTGGGTTAACAGCCGGGTGTTTTTTTTGTATTTTATGTGTAAGTATTTTTTGTTTTATTGTTTGTTCCACCATTTTAAATGTCCCTTTGGGAATAATAGTTTCAACAACTTGTAAAGTTTAAACAGTAAAAGGAACAAGCCAAATTATTTTGATTTTTTGTAGAATTCTGACGATAACAACTGAATTTTTTGTGCAGTGTTCAGAAAACTTGAAACATAAACCGGAAAAAAGTTTTGACCGGAAACATAACAACCTATTATTTTTATTGAATTTATTTTTTGAAAGGATTATGATGAGAAAGCTCATTTTTTTAGCATTAATATTCTGTTTTATTGTACCACTATCCGCGCAGGTCAAAGTAGTTTCGTTCCAAAAATTACAACAATTTCTACCCGCGAAAGAAATTAAAGGTTTCAAAAGAAACAAACCGGTTGACGAGACACAAACCGTATCGGGGATTTCCATATCTCAAGCTTCGGTAACGTATGAAAAAATTCAAAAGATAAATGAAGCTGGTTTTACACCGGCATCATATAAGTTTACCATTCAGGATGCCTCGGTCTTCCCTGAAATGCTTGAACAGTATGCCACTTTTGTTAAGGGTTACGAAAATGAAACTGAAGTAGGGTATGAAAAAGGTATCATGCTAAAAGGGAAATATCCTGCCAAATTATCGGGCAGTTCACCTGATGATAAAAACTGCAGGATTGAAACCGGTATCGGAAAAAGATTTTTAGTTTCTGCAGAATGTGATGGCGGCGAGGGAGCTAAATTTCTTGAATCAATGTTGTCCACGATTGACTTTAACAAGCTACTGCTTGTTAAAGCTGATAAATAGTAAGAATAATTTTTTTTGCTTTTCACCCGGTTAACAGCTGGGTGCTTTATTGTGTAAATTTTGATGTTTAGGTTTTCCAAAAGTCCCGTTAGGGACGCTATATTTATAGCAAAAGTAAGTGCAGCATCGTTTAAGTCCCGCATGGGACGCAATAGAAAAAATGGAAAGCATTACGGCGTATGTATTTCGTCCCATACGGGACTTAGAAATATTGTTTTTATGCTTGCTATAAATATTTCGTCCCTAATGGGACTTAACTCAATTTTAAAGAACTTAACAGCTAAGAAAATAAGAATATAGAATCCTATTTTAATTGGAATCTCAATGAAAAGAATTATTATCGTCGCAGCAATCGTTTTTGCATTCACACTATCCATAACTGCACAGCAGAACGGGCCAAAACATAAAATTTACGTGCAGTACACGGGCAAAAAAACTGAGTTTTTAAAAGTCTGGCTGGACAGTACGGTTATTATTTCCGACAGCATAAAGGCAAGCAGTAAAATGCCGCCAATCATCCGAATAATCGGCATTGCCAATCTTTATCAATATACAAAACTTACAATGGTAGTAGGTAAAAAAGCCTACGCGGCAAAGTTTGAAAAAGGGATCATGGACATTGTGTTAAACCCTTCGGATACCGCAAGACCGATTGTGCTTTATAAGCAGAGGATTAAACAAAAATAGAAAATAGGTCATTGAAATTATTGGACTTTTATATTATAATTTCAAAAGTAATAATGCCCCAAAATTCAAAAACTTCTACAGTTGAAATGCAAAACAAAAAAATCAAACCAATGAAATTGATCAAGTAATAATAAACTTGCATATATATATTCAGGTTTTCGTGAACCAGATAATATTTCAGCTGAAGTTATTTTTTGTTTCCCACTAAAAGTGCGGTGAACATATTCGGGTGCGCCAGAAGGAACTACAACCAAGTTGCAACTGTTCTCCTTTGTTTTGCTGACTGTCAATAACACATAATTAAGCTTATTTGAATAGACATAATATGTCTGCTTTTTTGAGGTTACCTCATTAATAAAAACAAGTTCAGATAGAATCTTTTTAGGAAACATTTTAACACAACCTTATAAAATAATTAAATAATTAGATTTCGTTCCTTAGTCATGACTGCATTCAGACCAATCAATTGCTGTTGCCGAAAATGGGAGTACACCATCTGATATGTTTATTCCTAACTCAATTGCAAGACCTCTAAAATAATCGTCGGTTCTTTTTTTTGACACTTCAATCTCTAAATTTTTCGATTCAATAGTATACCAGTTTTTAGTTTTTGTAATTACTTTCTGATAAAATGGCTGAGTTTCGTCAACAAGAATTTGACTTGCCTTTTTCATAAGACTAATTGAATAATTATTCCGAAGAGTAAATTTGTTGTCTGCTTGATAAAAATATATGAGTGCGAGAAAATAAATATTATTCCGAATTGGCTGTTTTTTAAAAATTTGAGGAGCGGAACTATTCGCATGAACTGGAAGCTCCAAGTACTTGTTCAACCCTCTCTTCAATGCTTTAAACATATTTGACGTGAATACTAAATCTTTTGGATATTTTGGAATATCTCGATCGAAAATTTTATCATGATTTTCTCTATTTAGAAAAATCTCTGATGGCTTAGCAGCCCATTGTAACATTTTACGGCTCAAGGCAATCAACTGACCTACATCAACTACACTTAAAAAAGTACCATTGGTAGCGGAATAATATTTTGCATTTTCAATATTTTTCATGACTGAATCAAATTTGCCTTTTTGACGTTCATAAAAAACACCTAAGTCTTTTAATGTGGCTTCTATTTCAATATGTATTGGTTCGTTGGAAAACAGTTGCCAATTTTCTATTGGATTTTGCCGATTATTAGAATTTGTTATTTCCTTTAGTTCATCGTTTGTTATCCCGACCACGACTTTTGCTATCACTTTAATTTCTTTAAATAAATTGATCGCCTCTTCATTTTGTTGTTTTTCAAGTCTTTTGAGATACTCATTGCTAATCGTTATTGTTTGGCAACCATTGATAATGCTTGGTGCTTCTAAGTTGAGTAAATTCATTTCTCCGTTGGAAGCTGAAGTCGCTGCAAGTGTAATTCCAATATGATAAAATGGAAATATATTGGGGCTAAGCTTACCCGAGGTAATCATATCAAGAGTCATCTCCATTGGATGAACCAAACGTTCGCGGCCTTCTTTTGTATTATTAAGTGACAGCCTGACATTTTTATCAAAAAGTATATTCCCACGTTGACGGAATAACTCAACTAAACTGTATAATGTAACATATGCCAAGTCTAAATTTGCATTTTTTCTCAAATCAATTTGCGCGTCAGGAATTTTGTTTATAGGATATACTTTAACTTCACTTGGTATACCATACTCAAGATTATAATCTGAGACATCTGCTCCAAGCTTACCATTTAGATTTTGATGAAAATGGCTATTTAATTTTGATTTTATTAGTTCACTTTGAAAATTGATATAATCTTGAGCATCTTCCAGTTCCATACTATCAAATGGGGAAATTAAAACAAAACAAACTTTTTTTATAATTAGTCGCACTCGGCCCAGAGTAGTGTAAAGATTAAACAAACAATGGTTATCGTTAGGGATTTGGTCAACAATCCCATCAATAATTACTTTTTCAAGCCATGATTTAGCATAGTCCAAGTCACCAAATCCACGTAAAGCCATTGTTTTACTTTCAGTAAGCTTACTCTGATAGATGAAAAGAGCTTTGGAAACCTCGTTATAATACCATGCATCTATCCCATGATCATTTCCACTTCTTGAGCTTTGATCAAGCGCAGTATTTGCATCAACACCGTGAGTATTCATCAAATGAATAGTCGCAATAATATTCTCATCGGATGTCTCAATTGCGTGCTTAGATCTAAAACTTTTTATCAACTTTAAGCAGTTTTCTTTTTTTTGCATTTTAATTCCTCATCTTAAATTGTAATGGAGTACTTTTTAAGTTAACGTTTGGTTATATAACTTTTTTTTACTCCGTACTATCTTATCATTAAACCGATTTATAAAAATACTATTTTATAACCTTAAACACCGAATCCAAAACTGTCCCATCAACCCATTTAACAACCGCGACAACTTTTTTCTTGTCAACTTTGGGTTTTTGGGGTTTGCCGCCGCACATTTTATCAACCTCTTTTTGAATGTCTTTAATATCACGGATAGGAAGTGAAGAATCTTTAAGAGCTTCTTTCAAATCTTTGCGGCGGGGATTGATTGCAATACCACGCTCAGTAATAATAACATCAATCAGTTCACCCGGCCCGCATAATGTTGTTACTTCGTCAATAATCACCGGGATGCGGTCTCTGAAAGACGGGATGGCGAGAATGGTGCACTTCGAATACAAACAGTTCTGCCAGCCGCCTATACCGTGTAGCAGATAACCGTCTGAATGGCTCACCACATTGGCATTAAAATTAACATCAACTTCGGTGGCACCAAGTACTGCCGTATCGATGATAGATGCAAAGTTTCCCTTGCCATGAAAATTGTAACTGGTAAACGGACTGGTGTTTACATGGTTCGGATTTTCGCGCATACTGCGCACACCCTCAAGGTCAAAAGTCTGCCCGTCAAGGATGTAGTCCGTTAAACCTTCTTCGAGTAACTGCACGAGATATTTTGTGCTGCCGCCGCGGACAAAGCGTGCTTTTACGCCTTTTGCTTTCATCCGTTCTTTCAGGTACAGTACAAATGCAAGGTTTGTACCTCCCGCCCCGGCCTGAAAAGAGAAGCCATCTTTCATGATACCGGCTTCATCGATAAAGCGCGCGACATACTCAGCGATGAGCAGGCGGTCCGGCGATTTGGTCACTTCCGTTGTGCCCGAAACGATTTTTGCCGAGTCACCAAGTGAATCAACCTGTACCACGAAATCAACATTGTTACCCTGTATTTGCCACGGTATGCACGGAAACGGAACAAGGTTATCGGTTACAACAATAACACGGTCTGCATACTCCGAATCTGCAAGTGCGAACCCAATAAGGCCGCATGCAGATTTACCGGTAACACCGTTTGCATTACCAAACGGATCCGCTGTTGGTGAAGTAATAATTGCAATATCTATGTGCACTTCGCCATCCTGCACGGCTGCATATCTGCCGCCATGAGACCGTAACACACCAACCCCTTTCATCTTCCCTTCAGTGGTGAAACGCCCTAACGGGCCGTTCATACTGCCCTCGATGTGATGAATCGTGCCGTCTTCAAGGTAAGGGATAAGATGTTGATGGCACGGGAATGAGGCACTGGGGAACCAACGGATATTTTTAATGCCAAGCTCTTTTACAGCATCAAACACAAGATTGGTTACAACATCTCCGTTGCGCAAATGATGATGCGTTGAAATGGTCATACCATCCTTAATACCAGCGTTCAATAAAGCGGTTTTAATATCAGCAACTACTTTATTCCCGTCACCGGGATAATCGATACAACTGCGTATTGGAGTTGGTACCGTGTAACCTTTTGGTTTATACTTGCCAACGCCCTTAAAAGGGATTTGCACTTTATTGTTAACTTTATCCGGAACCATTCTTCCGGCTGCATTTTTAATCATCTTCATAATTTTCTCTCACGAGCAAACGCATTACTTACAGTAAGCCGTTTAGTTTAGCTGATTCAATTGTTTTAAGTGCCCGTTTTACAACAGGCGGGTCAATCATTTTACTGCCGAGCGAAACAACACCAAGTCCTTTAGCCGTTGCTTCTTCGAAAGCAGCTGCAATTTTGGAGGCTTTGTCAATTTCCTCGGGTGTTGGTGCAAAAGCTTTGTTTACTTCAGGAATCTGCCGTGGAGGGATAACACCCTTCCCCTCAAAGCCAAGCGATTTGGCTTCAAGCACGCTTTGCCGGAGCCCTTCCATATCCGCGACATCGGAAAACACCGTATCAATTGCCTGAATGCCT
>JACPGF010000335.1 GCA_016182615.1 Ignavibacteriales bacterium | reverse complement strand
TATTGGTAAATTTGACAGGAAAAGTCGTTGGGGCTGATGAACGTGTTTTTAAAGCAAAAAATATTCTACGGTTCAACCCGCCCTGAAGGGCGGGTCGGGCTTTCAAAAAGCCCCGTGAAACGGGGCTCAAGTTCAATTAAAAAGAGGTCATTAGCAGACCGCTTCAATGCAGGCATTGATGCGGCACGTAGGTTAACACCATCGATTCCCAGAGTCAGGGAAATGCCATAATTATTTAGGGCCTATCATATCCCCGGGCCGTACAAACTTATCAAACTGTTCTTCGGTTAACAATCCTAACTCCAAAGCAACCTGTTTAAGTGTTTTATTTTCCTTATGTGCCTTTTTAGCAACTTTAGCCGCGTTGTCGTAGCCAATGTGCGGATTAAGAGCGGTTACGAGCATCAACGAGTTTTCAAGATGTTTCGCGATATTGCCCGTGTTTGCAACAATGCCTTCAACACAATGTTCCGTAAAGCTGTCGCATGCATCGCCAATCAGTTTAATCGATTGCAATACATTATAAATAATAACCGGTTTAAAAACATTCAGTTCAAAGTTACCCATTGCACCGCCAATGTTCACGGCAACATCATTTCCCATAACCTGGGCACAAACCATAGTCATTGCTTCGGATTGCGTGGGATTAACCTTACCGGGCATAATTGAGCTTCCCGGTTCATTTTCAGGCAGGCTCAATTCACCGATACCGCAGCGTGGACCTGAGCCCAGCCAGCGCACATCATTGGCAATTTTCATGAGTGAGACAGCAAGAGTTTTAAGGACACCATGAAATTCAACCAACGCGTCATGCGTACCGAGCGCTTCGAATTTATTAGGGGCAGTAACAAATGGTTTACCGGTAAGCTCTGCAATTTTAGCCGCGGACTTAACCGCAAAATCGGGATGTGTATTAAGCCCAGTACCAACGGCTGTGCCGCCAAGTGCCAGTTCATAAACCCGCGGGAGTGCGCATTGAATGCGAGCCAGACCGTTTGTCAGCATCTGTACATAACCGGAAAATTCCTGCCCGAGTGTTAACGGAACTGCATCCATCAGGTGTGTTCTGCCGATTTTAATTACATCCTTAAATTCTTCGGATTTCCGGCCGAGCGCGTCACGGAGTTTGGTAACCATTGGAATAAGATTACGGTTAATCTCTTCCGCCGCCGCGATATGCATTGCTGTAGGGAAGGTATCGTTGGAAGATTGTGCTTTGTTTACATCATCATTCGGGTGAATAGGCTTTTTACTGCCGATGACACCGCCAGCAAGTTCAATAGCGCGGTTCGAAACAACTTCGTTCACATTCATATTGCTTTGTGTACCACTGCCGGTCTGCCATACTACCAATGGAAAATGGTCGGCAAGTTCACCGGCAATTACCTCATCACAGGCCTTAACAATAAGGTCAGCCTTTTCTGCGGATAGAATGCCAAGCTCCATATTCGTAATCGCAGCGGCTTTTTTTAGTATGCCAAATGCGCGAATCAGCTCTTTCGGCATGGTTTCACCGCCGATTTTAAAATTCATGAGCGAGCGGGCAGTTTGGGCACCGTAGTATTTGTCAACGGGTACCTTTATCTCACCCATAGTATCAGTTTCTATGCGAAATTCCATACAAGATTCCTTTCATAAACGTGGAAATGGTAATGGTCAAAATTAAACTGAATCCCGTAAATAAAAAATGTTTATTTCATGCGGGGGAACAGAAAGTGCAAAAAAGCCAAAGTATCTTCTACGGCCCAACCCTTCCAAACCCGATCAAACTGTAACATGGTTGGTTTGTTGATTCCTGATAGTAAATGATAGAGCCTTCGTTCAATAGACATGATCCCCACGGGGTTAGCATGTTGTTGCCAAATATATCCGGTAGATTATACTTCCTTTTCTTCGTTATCGCGGATAGCAAACAGATACACGGGAATGCCAAGCAGAACAATTATTAATCCCGGCCAGGTAAACTGCGGTTTAAATAGCAGCAGGATAAGGCATAAAACCGATGCCGCCGCGATATAAAGCGCGGGTAGCACGGGATATCCAATTGCCTTGTATGGCCTTTCAGCGTTTGGCTGCCTGCGCCGGAGGATAAATATTCCCCCAATCGTGAGTATATAAAAGATAAGCACGGCAAAAACCACGTAGTCGAGCAAATTGGCATACGTGCCGCTTAAACACAAACCGCTCGCCCATAGAGCCTGAAAAATGAGCGCCTTACCGGGTACCGAGTATCGATTAAGATGCGATGCACTTTTGAAGAACAGCTTATCTTGGGACATTGAATAATATACCCGTGCCCCGGCAAGTATTAGTCCGTTATTACATCCAAACGTGGAAATCATGAGTATTACCGCCATGATAACGGCACCTGCAGGACCGAATATCATTTGTGCAGCAGAAATTCCAACGCGACCCTCGGGTGCAAAAGGTATGCCCTGCTGATATACATCCGTCGAGGAGGCATCACCCATGACCGGAAGCAGGCACAGGTAAGCAAAATTGACAAGAATGTATAGCAATGTAACAGCAAGCGTTCCCCAGAATAAACTGAGTGGAATAGTCCGTTGCGGTTTTTTTACCTCACCGGCAGTAAAGGTAATGTTATTCCATGCATCACTTGAAAACAGGGAACCTACCATTGCCGCGCCGATGGCGGCAACAAGCGGCAGCCCGGTCAACTCGCGCAAGATTCTCGTTCCATCGTAGGTAGTGCCGCTTTGTACGGCTTTCCACATGTTATTAAAGTTCAGGAAAATAACTTCACTATTAGCGGCAAAAGCTATACCAAGAACAATAAGCGAGCCAAGGGCTACAATTTTGAAGACAGTAAAAATGTTCTGTAGTATTTTACCATCGCGTATGCCGCGGTAGTTTATTGCGGTAAGCACGCAGATAGAAAAAATTGCGGTTATTTGCGAGGCGGAAACTTTAAGCCCTGCTATACTGAAAAGAACATTCTCGCGGCCCAATACAGGGAACAAAGCGGAAAGAAACTTGGCAAAAGCCACAGCAACGGCGGCAATGGTTCCGGTTTGGATAACGGTAAATAAAGTCCAGCCGTATAAAAATCCAACCAAAGGATTATACGCCTCGCGCAGATACACGTACTGCCCGCCAGCCTTTGGCATCATCGAGGCAAGTTCACCAAAACTGAGCGCGGCTATCATGGTCATAATGCCGGTTATACCCCACACGAGCAGCAGGTATCCTGATGAGCCTACCGTTTGCGCGATATCAGCGCTGACAATAAAAATTCCCGAGCCAATCATAGAGCCAATAACCAGCATTGTTGCATCGAAAATACCTAATTCACGCTTGAATTGGCGGCCCTCTTGTTCTGTTGTGTTTGTGTCACTCATAGAGATTGCTTAAGTTGAAAAGAAATTTTAAAGTAATAATTAACAATCCAATTAACAAGTGCAACAGTAAAAACAAGCGTATTTGGCTGTAATACTTTTATACTAATACCCGGCAGTGCATGAAAACAAAAAAATTCTACGTGGTGTGGAAGGGCAGAACCCCCGGCATTTACAATAGCTGGCCTGAATGCAAAGAACAGATTGATTTTTACGAGGGGGCGGTTTACAAATCATACGAAAGCATGCAAGAGGCAGCGATAGCATTTACCAAAGCACCCGGCCTGCGCCGGTCTTCTTCGCAAAAAACAATGGTCCCTAAAAGCAATAAGCCAATTCCCGGTGCCTATTGCGTGGATGCGGCCTGTTCCGGAAACCCGGGAGTAATGGAATACCAGTGCGCCCTGCTTGATACGAGAGAAATTATTTTCCGCAGCAAAAAATATGCTGTTGGAACGAATAATATCGGTGAGTTTCTCGCGATTGTTCATTGCCTGGCAAAACTGCAAAAGGAAGGCAAAGGGAATCACATTTATTCTGATTCATACAATGCCATACTGTGGGTTAAACACAAAAAATGCAAAACCAAGCTGCCGGTATCACCGGAAACAAGAGAATTGCACGAAGTTATTAAGCGGGCTGAAAAGTGGCTTGCCACAGCCACTTATACAAATAAAATACTCAAATGGGAAACTGAAATATGGGGCGAAATTCCCGCTGATTTTGGGCGGAAATAGTTTTGGCAATCCCGGGCGGTTTAATGAATAATGAATAATTAAAAATGAATAATGAACTTTCGAGTAAGCTGGTAAACATTATCAATAAAAACTATTATCCGCCGAACACACTGCTCGTTTATATGCTAAGGAATCATCGTCTTTAAATGCTCGATGTATGCAGTTGGTCCACCCGGCTGATAACCCGTAACTCCAAGTGTATTGCCTTGCTTGCCGAGTAAAACTATCGTTGGGTAACCCTCGATATTAAATTGCTGAGCAAGCTGATGATTGTAAAATTTCACTTCCTGTGTTTGCTCGATTGATTTCGGGAAATCTATTTTAACCAGTACAAGGTGCTTTGCTGCATATTCAGCAAATTCTTTTTTCGAAAAGACTTCACTATTCAGTTTTTTGCACCAGGTGCACCAGTCGGAACCGGTAAAATTAACCAGAACTGCTTTGTTTTCTTTTTCCGCGATCTGCATGGCTTTTTCGAGGTTAGTCTCCCAAGGAAGATTATCCGGTGCCGATTTGCATCCCGTGAAAAGGATAATAACTGATAGTACAAGTAATGCTCTAAATAAATACATAATATTCCATTGTTGTTTTGTATAGGATGTAATATTAAGAAAAAAGTTTCAAATAAATGTTGTTGGGCTTCTCTGAGTGTGCACAATAAACTGGGCATCAACCGCTAATCCCAACTATCCTAAATGGTCAGAAAGACAGCTGCGATGCGACCCCTATTGAATCATATATAAAAAAAGCCTGCGTCTCTCGAGATGTGCACCCTGCCGGGGAGCTGAATTTGCAACAATTCGTTTTCGAGAAAAATACTATGCCCGATTACCGCCAGATTATAAACACCTCTAAGCCCTAAAGATATGCGATAAATGTGAAATCAAGTTTTCAAATGGTAAGTATTGGAACGCTCAAGCGCCAAAAGCTGCCTAAAATTGGTTCATCAAGAAGTTAACCATAGTGGTAAAATTTGACAGGATAAGCCGTAAAGTTTGTTGGAATAGGCTATAGAAACCGAAAATTTTCTTCGGCACAGCCCGCCCAGAAAAGCGCGCCTCGCTTTCAAAAAGCCCCGTGAAGCGGAGGTGCCCGAAGGGTAATGCCTCCCAAGGGGACAAGCTTTTCGCTGAAGGAATCCACCCTCCTATCAAAAAGGAGGGACTTAGGAACCGGATGCTCCTTTTTTCTTAAGTTGATACCATTGGGTAGAAAGCACCAAAAGCATCAGGCTTTAGCCACTACACTCTCCTTTAAAATGGCGAATAAATTTCCAATGGGAAAAGCCTGAATATTGACGTTAGAATATGTAAACAGCTACAACCTTTGCGCTTCCTGTGTGCAACCTTTTTTGATTACCGAAAATAAATATCTATTCCAACTTTGATTATCGTTTGTCCGGATTACCTATCATGAAGTGGAATTACAAAACAAACTCTTCTACACTGAAAAATTTTAGCACCTGGAGCACAGTTACAGCCATGTGGCAAGTCTCAAGCCGGTCATAAAATAATATCAATCTGCACTAGTGCCTTAACAGATTAATTATGAAACAAAACACTCAGTTTAACATGTAAATATTTGCCCTCATTTTACATTTTCAATTATACATTAACAGAACACTATATCCTGACAATTTATTTTGGATAGATTGCACTCGGGTTTACACTTTAATTTTTGCCCTCTTTGTTCACTAATCATTCTCAATTATTCTTTACAGCGACAGGATCACCGGTTATTGAACTTCATATTTGCTATCTTGTCACACCTCATACAAGTTTTTGAATCTGTTCTTTGTAAAAAGAGAAAAAAGCCGTATTTTTATATCGAGAAAAAAATACTGATATGTTTGAAGCAAAGATTTCAGTAGATTAACAAAATTTTTATACACACTTTATTACGTAATTCAATACTTAATTCAGGAAACAGCATGACAAAGAATAAAAAGCTTATACAATGGGTAAATGATGTTGCCGCATTATGTGAGCCCGAATATATATACTGGTGCAGCGGTACCGATGAAGAATTTAAAGAAATGGCGGAACTTTTAGTAAAAAAGGGCGCATTTATTAAATTAAACAAAGAAAAACGCCCTAATTCATATTACGCCGTGTCAGACCCGACCGACGTGGCACGGGTGGAAGACAAAACATTTATCTGCTCGGAACGCGAAGAAGACGCGGGCCCAACCAATAATTGGGTTGACCCGAAAGATATGAAAAACACCTTGAATGGATTATTCAAAGGCAGTATGCATGGCAGGGCAATGTATGTTATCCCGTTTTCGATGGGTCCAATCGGCTCTAAAATCGGACAGATTGGTGTTGAGTTGACAGATTCGCCATACGTTGTTTGCAACATGAAAATTATGACCCGCATGGGTCCCGAGGTGCTTGCACAGTTGGGCGAAGACGACGACTTTGTGCAGTGCCTGCATTCAGTCGGCCATCCGCTTGGCGACAATCATCAGGATATTGCATGGCCTTGTAACCGAACAAAATATATCGTGCACTTCCCGGAGGAGCGCAGCATCTGGTCGTATGGCAGCGGGTACGGCGGAAACGCGTTGCTTGGCAAAAAATGTTTTGCCCTCCGCATAGCATCCGCGATGGCCCGTGATGAGGGCTGGCTTGCCGAGCACATGTTAATTGTCGGTATCACTTCCCCTGAAGGAGTAAAGAAATACATTGCCGCGGCTTTCCCCAGTGCCTGCGGTAAAACCAATCTCGCCATGCTCTCTTCCGCTTTGCCGGGTTGGAAAGTTGAATGTGTTGGTGACGATATTGCCTGGATGAAATACGGTGAAGACGGCAGATTGTATGCCATCAATCCTGAAAACGGGTTCTTTGGCGTTGCGCCGGGAACCTCGATGAAGACTAATCCGAACGCGATGCTCTCTATGACAAAAAATACCATCTTTACAAACGTTGCCATGACCGACGACCGCGATGTCTGGTGGGAAGGGATGACAGACGAAAAACCGGCACATGTTTTAGACTGGTTACGCCGTGACTGGAACCCGTCATTACACCGTGCCGCCGCGCATCCTAATGCACGGTTTACCGCGCCGGCAAAGCAATGCCCGGTTATTGACCCGAACTGGGAAGACCCTGCCGGAGTGCCGATTTCAGCTATCCTTTTTGGCGGCCGCCGCGGGCATGTTATTCCTTTGGTGCATCAATCCCTTTCATGGAATCATGGCGTCTTTATCGGCTCGATGATTTCTTCCGAAACGACAGCCGCCGCTGCCGGAACGCTTGGCCAGTTGCGCCATGATCCATTTGCCATGCTGCCTTTCTGCGGTTATAACATGGGAGATTATTTCAAACATTGGATAGATTTTGGTAAAAAAACCAGTGCAGACAAACTTCCGAAAGTATTTTACGTTAACTGGTTTCGCAAAGGCGAGGACGGAAAATTCATGTGGCCGGGTTATGGAGACAATATCCGCGTTATCAAGTGGATTTTTGAGCGCCTGGACGGGAAAGAAAACTATGTTGAAAATGGATTAGGGCTGGTTCCGGCTGCCGGTTCAATCGATACGACCGGACTGGATATACCGCAGGATACCATGCAAAAGCTTTTCACCCTTAGTAAAGAAGATGGAATGCTTGAAGTTGATGAAATGCGCAAATATTACGCCCTTTTTGGTGACCATTTACCAGAAGAACTGAATGATGAGCTGCTGGCGCTTGAAGCCCGGTTAGCAAAGTAAAATTCACCGGAAATAACAATTGAGCTGCCTTTTAAAATAGGGCGGCTCTTTTTGTATAATACAGGGTTTTTACCCCTTATCATATTTTAAAACCGCGCAAATAAAAAAACAACAAACCGGCAAATTGCTAATTATATTAGCCTTGGAAAAATTTTGAAATAAAACCATACAAGAAAAGTGCGTTTATGAAAACAAAAATTTTTGTACTGACAATGCTTGTGCTATCTGCCATAATTCCGGTTACCGCACAAAATACCAAACCGGCAAAATATGCAACAATAACCGGAACCGTTATTGATTCTGTATCGGGCGAAAAACTGTCCGGTGTCACTATCCGTATTGTCGGGAATGATAAGAAACATTTGCTTGGAGCAATTACCGATAACCGTGGAACCTTCAGGATTGACCGTGTAACACAGGATGATGCGTCTGTGCAGCTATCGCAAGTGGGCTATTCAACAAAAACCATTATTCCGTTCCAAGACAAACAAATAAAAAATGCCGACCTCGGAACAATTAAGATGCAGGTTTCGGCTGTTCAAATGAGCGAAGTCGAGATTAAAAGCCAGCGCCCGATGGTTGAGTACCTGCCGGACAAACAAATTATCAACATGGAAAAAATACCGGGCGCGGCAGGTTCTGTTACCGATGCACTCAGAAACTCAGGAGCCGTGGATATCGATCCGCAATCGAACAAAATTAGCGTGCGGGGTAAAAGTAATGTTACCATTCAGATAGACGGTAAGCCAATGCCAATGGCCGAAGATATGCTGACACAAATGCCTGCAAATATGATCGACCAGGTTGAAATTATGGCTAATCCCTCGGCTAAAGATGACCCGGAAGGCGACGCGGGTATTATAAATTTTATTACGAAAAAGGGTATGTCCGATAATTATAGCGGCTCACTAACCATGTACCGCAGTTCCAGGAACTTGAACTATATTTCAACATTCATCAATTTTAAAAAAGATAAACTAACATTATTCGGCTCGGTTAATGGCGGCGCTGGAGAGTTTTTAACCAGCTCGGAAACATTCCAGAACAACTACAACAGCACTGCCTTGTACAAACAATACTCTTCCGGTGACGGCTCTCGCGAGGGTTTTATGACCAATGCCAAAATAGGCCTGGACTATGATTTTGACACGCTGAATACTCTTTCGCTTTCAGGAACATTCTTCAAAATGAAAGGTGATGGCTTTAGCCATGATACCTATAGAGTTTATGATAACACCGAAGCCTTAAAGTACACGTACAAACTAAACAACGATGGTAAACTCGACAACAACGTTTACTCGTTGACAACTAATTACAAGCATAAGTTCGATAGAAAAGGGCATGAATTAACAGCCGATGTGTTTTTCTCGTACATGGACAATGAGATGCCGAACAAGTTAACGACAGTTTACGACTACAGCCCTTCAACTCCAAAACTGCAGAATGCAACAAACAATACCGGCAGTAAAACAATTATCAGTAAACTGGATTATGTTAATCCCGCCACATTTATTGGCAAACTGGAAACGGGTTACAATTTTACCATCCGTGACAGGAACACCGAGTACGATTTTGACAATTTCAATTACACCTCTACCAATTGGGAACATGACCCGAACTACTCGAATGAATTTATCTATAAAGAAAACATTCATGCCGCGTATGTATCTCTGGCAGATAAAATATGGGTGCTCGATTATAAACTCGGAGCCCGGGCCGAGCAAATACTATCCAATGGAGACGTTAAAACAACCGGTCAAAAATTTGATTTGAACTACAGCAGCTTTTTCCCTTCGGTTTTGCTGGCTTATACCATAGCGCCAAATTTCCAGGCGACTTTGAACATCGCGCGCAGGATACGCCGCCCGCAGATGGAATATATTAATCCATTCAGGCGCGTTAACGGGCCGAATAACTATACAATTGGCAACCCCGACCTGAAACCGACTTACACCAATATGTATGAACTCGGCATCAGCCCGTTTATTAAAACATACTATACAACTTCAACCGGTACTCCGGTAAATCTGGTCTCTGTTGTGCAGGATACCACGTATTCCTCAATGGTTAATAACGCTTCGCAAAAAACGTATGGCGCTGAATTAACCATCCCGATTATGAACGATGCAAGATTCCCGTTTAAGCTTCCTGACTGGCTGCTCATGTGTAACATTCAGGCTTCGTACCGGCGCATCGAGGAGTCGAACAGTTACCTGCAAGAGAACTACTCCGTAAAACGGAACACGTTTAACATTGGAGGCAACTTAAGCCTTAAGGTTTTCTATGATGTAAACCTGGTTTTCTTTGGCCGTTACACTCCCGAAGTAAAAGATGCCCGCTCGGTTTATAATGCCCGCGCTTTTGTCGGGGTCAATCTTTCAAAGGAGTTCATGAACAAAAAACTTAAAATTAATTTAACGGCTCAGGATTTATTAAAAGCGAACCGGAATCAAACGCAGACGTATGGCGCGGCTTATTATTCAGACAGCAAGTTTACCAATTACTCCATGCAGAACATTTCAATTTCGTTAACGTATATGTTTAACGACTTCAAAGCCCGCCAGGAGCGCAACATCGATGACGGCAGGGATAAATCGGACAACGGCATGTTTTAAAGTCTTCGGCTCTGATAATTATGAACAATGAGCTATGAATGAGGCAGAGGTGCGCGGGTCTGCATCTATATGAGGATAAATATGGTGTGAAAACGTATTACCCAACGGATATTGCAAAAGCAAAAAAAAGGACGGAAAGTTTATTCCGTCCTTCTTCTGATTATCTTTTTTTGAGCATGGGCATTTTAACGCCGTGTTTCCGGGCGTTTTTAATGGCCCTTTCGTATCCTGCATCGGCATGCCGCACGATACCCATTCCCGGGTCATAGGTCAGAACCCTTTCAATCCTTTTTGCTGCTGATTTGCTGCCGTCTGCAACAACAACCATTCCCGTGTGAATACTGTTGCCCATGCCTACACCGCCGCCGTGATGCACCGATACCCAGCTTGCGCCGCCAATCGAGTTAAGCATAGCCAGCAGAATAGGCCAGTCGGCAATTGCATCGCTGCCGTCCTTCATGGCTTCTGTTTCGCGGTAGGGTGAAGCTACGGAGCCGCAGTCGAGATGATCGCGCCCGATGACAATAGGAGCTTTTACCTTGCCTTTTGCAACCAAGTCGTTAAATATTTTTCCCATTTTTGTACGCTCGCCATAACCAAGCCAGCAAATACGCGCGGGCAGTCCCTGGAATTGCACTTTCTCCTTTGCCATATCCAGCCAATGTGCAAGTGCCTTGTTATCGGGAAAGGCTTCTTTTACTGCTTTATCAGTGGTGTAAATATCCTCGGGGTCACCGGAAAGTGCTGCCCAGCGGAAAGGGCCTTTGCCGTCGCAGAACAACGGCCTGATGTACTCGGGAACAAATCCCGGTATATCAAATGCATTTTCAACACCATTGGCCTTGGCTTCGCCGCGGATATTGTTGCCGTAGTCGAAAGTTACTGCTCCGCGTTTCTGAAACTCGAGCATGGCCTTTAGATGTTCAACTATGGTTGCCTTCGATTTTACCATATACTCTTCAGGATTGCTTTCCCGGAGAGCTACAGCCGCCTCAAGTGTCATGCCCATCGGGACATAACCGTTCAATGTATCATGTGCTGAGGTCTGATCGGTGAGGATGTCTGGAATAATACCGCGCCGGAGTATCTCGGGCAGTACTTCTCCAGCATTGCCAACAAGTCCCACGGAGAGCGGCCGTTTTTCTTCCTTTGCCTTAAGCACTTGTGCAAGGGCTTCATCAAGGCTGTGTGTCATGCTGTCAATATATCCGGTTGCAAGACGTTTTTTAATTCTTTCGGGGTCAACATCAATCCCAAGAAAAGCGGCTCCGTTCATCGTGGCTGCAAGCGGTTGTGCGCCGCCCATGCCGCCAATACCCGCGGTGATAAGCAGTTTGCCATGCAGCGTACTGTTAAAATGTTTTCTGCCGCACTCGGCAAATGTCTCATACGTACCCTGTAAAATGCCCTGCGTGCCAATATATATCCAACTACCCGCGGTCAT
>JACPGF010000337.1 GCA_016182615.1 Ignavibacteriales bacterium | reverse complement strand
GGGTGGGATTCGAACCCACGGTACGCTTTTGACGTACACACACTTTCCAGGCGTGCCAGTTCAACCACTCCTGCACCCTTCCGAAAAGTTGAGTTACAAATGTATGAAAAATATGGGAAGAATAAAAAATTGTTTCGGCTGCGCTCAACAACCTGTTTCGGCTGCGCTCAACAACCTGTTTCGGCTGCGCTCAACGATCGGTGTTATAAGTTCAGAGGAAATTCCGGTAGAGTTAACAGAACAGCGGGTAAATTTTTGCAATTTTTGAAAAAGCCATTTCACTCCGGAGTTTCAATCTGTATTATACTTATGTTTGCTATATCTATTCCAGCCCTCCGGGCTTACGGAATGTTGTTTTTGTGATTTACCAATAAATGATACGTGTTTCTGAAACTCCGGGCTTACGGAATGTTGTTTTTGTGATTTACCAATAAATGATACGTTTTTCTGAAACTCCGGGCTTACGGAATGTTGCGTTTTGTGATTTAACAGTAAATGAAACGTTTTTTCGGAACCCACTGCTACCACAAAAAAAAATGTGGAGATTAATGATAATTGTTTTGAACACTATTGTTTTATAAGATCACAGTAAAACTTCACCACTAAAATTTCAGGTAAACCTTATCCGTTGATCATTTTAGCCCACTTTTCTGCCTCATTTCGGGTAAAGTTGAAAAAATCCTACTAAGGCGTTATATTACTTAACTATTTAATTATTTATAGAGAAAATGAGAAAAAATTCAGTTTTTATTGAAACATACGGTTGCCAGATGAACCTTGCCGATACTGAGGTTGTGCTTAGTATTCTCGCGGCAAATGGTTATGATGTTGCTAACGATATTCAAAGCGCGGATGTGGTGCTGATTAATACGTGCAGTATCCGCGAAAACGCGGAACAGCGTATTTACGGCAGATTAGGAAATTTAAAACGGTACAAAGAAAAAAATAAAAATATGGTGGTAGGCGTTCTTGGCTGTATGGCCGAGCGTCTCCGTAAAGACTTGGTAGAAGATAAAAAAATTGTTGATATGGTAGTCGGGCCAGATGAATACCGCAGGCTGCCTGAATTTATCGATATGGCATTTGATGGTGAAAAGGGCATTGGCGTGCGTTTGAGCAGGGTTGAAACCTATGACGACATTATGCCTTTCCGTGAAGATGGTTTGCAGGCGTGGATTTCGGTTATGCGCGGTTGTGACAAGTTTTGTACATTTTGCGTTGTGCCTTTCACCCGCGGGCGCGAGCGCAGCAGGTCGTTAAGATCTATTGTTAATGAAGTTAAGGAATTATCTGCAAGAGGCTTCAGGGAAATTACGCTGCTTGGCCAGAATGTTAACTCGTATCAGGAAGGTGATTCGGATTTTGCCGATTTGCTGAGTGCATGCGCGCAGGTTGACCACTCAATGCGGTTCAGGTTCTCGACTTCACATCCGCAGGATATATCTGAAAAATTGCTAAGGACTATAGCCGAGCATAAGAATTTGTGCAACTATATTCATCTGCCGGTACAGGCAGGCTCAAACCGTATTCTGGATTTGATGAACCGGACTTACACCATTGAGCATTATCTGACAATTATTGATAAAGCCCGTGAAATAATTCCCGGAGTCAGCTTCTCGACGGACATTATTTCGGGTTTCCCAACGGAAACATGGGAAGACCATCTTGCCACACTCGATGTAATGCAGAAAGTCCGGTACGATGGCGCTTACATGTTCAAGTACAGCCCGCGCGAAGGCACCAAGGCATATAAAATGGAAGATGATGTGCCTGAAGAGGTAAAAGGAAAACGGTTACAGGAAATTATCGATCTGCAGCATAAGATTTCTTTCGAGGTCAATCAGGAATTGATAGATAAAGAGGAAATAGTGCTGGTTGAAGGGTTAAGTAAAAAATCCGACAAGTTTTTTGCAGGCAGGACGGATTCAAATAAAATGGTAATTTTTCCATTGAATGATTATGTAGTACGGGGTGACTATGTTAAGGTTAAAATTACACGGGCAACAACTGCGACACTGTTTGGTGACTTTATAGAGATTACCGAAAAGTATATGCACAATGAATTAAAAACTGCCTGATAAGCAGGAAAACAAATGCAAAAATCAATATTACGGCTGCTGCTTTTGTTAAGTATCGTTCTCTCTGCCGATGCCTATGCACAACTGTCAGCTTCTCAATTACTCACTCTGGCTGAGTCCGGCAAGGCCGACTCAGTGAAAAGTATATTGCCCAAGCTGCTCGAGAATTATCCTGATAACGCGGAATATCTGTTTGTTGATGCAGTGATTACTGAGGATGGCAACGCAGCTTTTACTAAATTCAGTTCGATTGTTAAAAACCATCCCGCCAGTAAATATGCTGATGCAGCACAGTACCGCATTTATCAGTACTACTTTGCATTGGGAGCATACAAAAAGGCCGATTCCACGCAAGCCGTTCTGAAAAAGAACTATCCGAAATCTCCGTACGTTCCTTACGCTAACGGTACAATGGAGATGGCGGAAAAGAAAGAGGTAACTGCGGAGACTCAGGCAGAGATAAAGCCTTCAGGTAAACCTGAAGGTAAACCTCTGGAAAAAAACAAAGTGAAACAGGTAGCGGTAAAACCGGAGCCTGCAAAGGCGGCATGGCTGGTGCAAGCGGGTGCTTTTATACAAAAGGCCAACGCGGAAGCACTAAAAAAGCAGCTGTCACAGACCGGATTAACCTTTCTCATCAAAGAAAAACAAGCTGCGGGAGCAACGCTTTTTGTTGTTTCTTCGGCAGCAAACAGTGAAGAAAATGCCCGTGCAATTGCGGTTAAACTTGATACCGAGTTTAAAATTAAAGCAAGGGTGATTAGAAATGAAGCAGAAAAACCATGACAATAGAAGAGTTTCAAAAGAAACATAACATACTTGGCAAAAGCAAAGAAATACGGGATCTGGTTGATATTGCAATGCAGGTCGCACCGTCTGATATCTCCGTGCTTATCTATGGGGAAAGCGGAACCGGTAAAGAAGTGTTTGCCAAAGCAATTCATAATTATAGCAGCCGCGTTGGTAAACCACTTATCAGCGTAAACTGTGGAGCTATTCCTGAAGGCATTTTAGAGAGCGAGTTATTCGGGCATAAGAAAGGCTCATTTACCGGCGCCATTGACAGCCGTAAAGGATATTTTGAACTGGCAGACCACGGTACACTATTCCTTGATGAAATAGCAGAAATGCCGCTCACCACGCAGGTAAAACTCCTTCGTGCAATTGAAATGCGCGAGTTTATGCCGCTTGGTGCCGAAACGGTAACAAAAGTGGATGTTAGGTATATAGCCGCAACTAATAAAGATTTGCAGGGAGAGGTCGAATCGAAACGGTTCCGGCAGGATTTATATTTCAGGTTAAAGGCAGTTTCGTTATATCTGCCGCCCTTGCGTAAAAGGAAAGGCGACATTGAAGAACTCGCGCAGCACTTTTTGCGCAGTTACCGTGAAAAGTACAACGTGGGGCCTTCAAAATTTTCTGAGGATGCTCTTGACATGCTTGCAGCTTATAGCTGGCCGGGTAACATCAGGGAATTGAAGAACACGATAGAAACCGCTGCTGCGCTGACGAAGACAACTTTTATCCGTACCGATGATTTGTATCCTTATATTACTGCCGAAGAGAAGCGGAGTGAAAAAAGGAATCTGCCTGTACCGCTAGGCAAAACTCCAGCTGATCTTGACCGCGAGTTTATACTCCGTGCCTTGTTCGAAATTAAACGGGATTTGCTTGAGTTGAAAGAGATGATTCAGGAGCGTGAACCCGAGTCGAAATCACTCGCGCGGGAAGAAATTTACGCGATGGATGATATAGAAAAACAGGCAATAATAAACGCGCTGCGGCGAACCAACCGCAATAAAAGGCTGGCTGCAAAAATTCTTGGAATCAGTGAACGGACATTATACCGTAAACTGAAAGAGTATGACATCTCCGAGGATTAATTTTTTTTAATGTATTATTAATTGAATCACCGAAAAAGCAATATGGTAAAAACTGTAAATTTGTGGCTATGTAGTGGTATTATTCTACTCAGTTTGTTGTATCAGGGATGTGCCGGTTGTCCGTACTCGTTTTCGGGTGCTTCTGTGCCGGTACACATGAAAAAGATTGCGATACCATTTACTGATGACAAGAGCGGAACAGCCGAGCCGGGATTGAGGCAAAAGTTTACCGATAAGCTGACGCGAAAGTTCATCGATGACAACAGCTTGAAAATTTCAGAAAAAGCATCAGCAGATGCCATTTTGGAAACCGTTATACTTGGTATTCAGGATGCACCTTCAGTGGTAATTGCCGGTGAAAGTGTAACCCAAAGAAAACTTTCAATTACCGTGCAGGCTGTTTTTAAAGATTTCGTGAAAAAGAAAACCGTGTATGAAAAACAGTTTTCTAACTTTGCCACCTACGCAGCATCCGAAGGCCGAATCGGGAGGGATAAGGCGCTTGAAACTGCAATCGATAAAGTAACAGATGATATACTTCTCGAAACAGTATCCGGATGGTAAATAATATGTGATGTTTCAATTTTAAGGCAATATGATTTTATGGATGAGATAGTTTTAATCTCGTATTTTATTTCACTTTCCATTCTTTTTGTTTTCGGTTGTCATGGTTTTATCATGATGTACTATCACCGTAAATACAAAGCAGAATCCCCCGTACCGCAGCAAGACACTTTCCGTGAAGCTATGGTTACCATTCAGCTTCCTTTATTCAATGAGTTATATGTTGTCGAACGGCTTATCGACTACGTTTGTGAAATAGACTATCCAAAAGATAAATTAGAAATCCAGGTTCTCGATGATTCAACAGACGAAACTGTTGAAATAGTTGCCCATGCAGTTGCACGCAAAGCTGCCGAAGGCTTTGATATTAAGCACGTCCGCAGGGCAAACCGCGAGGGCTTTAAAGCAGGCGCATTAAAAGAAGCATTAAAAACCGCTAAGGGCGAGTTTGTTGCTATTTTTGATGCAGACTTTATTCCGCAAAAAGATTTTTTACGTAAAACACTGCCGTTTTTCCACGAAGAAAAAATCGGTATGGTGCAAACCCGTTGGGATCACCTGAATGGTGATTATTCGATTTTAACCAAAGTACAGGCACTTGCCCTTGACGGCCACTTTGTTATTGAGCAGACCGTACGGAACAAGGCTGGTTTTTTTATTACTTTTAACGGCACCGGTGGTATCTGGCGCAAAACCTGTATTTATGATGCAGGCAACTGGAGCTCTGATTCCTTAGCAGAAGACCTTGATTTAAGCTACCGTGCACAGTTAAACGGCTGGAGATTTGTTTTTCTCCGCGATATTACATCACCCGCTGAATTGCCTTCTGAAATTAACGCGCTTAAAACGCAGCAATTCCGCTGGACTAAAGGCCATGTTGAGACCGCGAAAAAACTGCTGCCACAGGTCTGGAGATCGAAATTACCTTTGCGCCAAAAAATTCACTCGACTTTTCACTTAACGAATAATCTGGTTTTCCCGTTTATTCTTTTGGCAGCAATATTAAATGTACCGCTTATTTTTATTAAAAACAGCGGTTCACACGAAGCCTATTTTGGAGTTATGTCCGTCTTTGTTTTAGCTTTTATCAGTTCTTTCATGTTCTATCTGTATTCTCAAAAAGACATACATGTTGACTGGAGAAAGAAAATCGTCCTGTTCCCGTTGTTTATGGCAGGCTCTATGGGATTTGCCGTTAACAATTCCCGTGCAGTAATTGAAGGTTTACTTTCAAGAAAAAGTGAGTTCGTCCGCACCCCTAAATTTGCTGACGGCCTGAAAGATAATTCTAAAGTTAATAAATACGCGAGCCGTAAAATTAGTGTTTCGGTATATATCGAATTATTAATGGCAATTTATTGTTTAATAGGTATTGCATCTTCGGTTTATTTTCTTGAAATTGCAGCATTGCCTTTCCAGTTTATGTTCTTTATTGGATTTGCATTTGTTTCATTAACGTCTATCAGGCACGCTTACTCAAAAAAGTAGAGAAGAGTGGAAAAACTACCGCAGGAAATTTTTGCCGAAAAGGCAAATCTTATATATGAATTTGATACCCGGTCTCCGTTATTTGTCCGAAAGGCTGCGATGGAGATCGAAACTCAAAACCTTGAATATGCCGTTGAGATACTTCGCAACGGCATTGCCGTTTATCCGGATTACCCGGTACCCTATGTACTGTTAGGAGATGCATTAGGGTTACAGGGGCAGTATGATGAAGCCAGATCAGCATACAAAACAGCTTCCGACCTCATTGATTCACCCGAATCCTATTACAGTTTTACCCAAAAATTAGAGCAGATAAAAAAGCTCCGTTCGCCATTTAATATTAAAAAGCGGAACACCTTTGTTGAAGCTGGCGACTGGCAGCCGGATGAGAGCGAAAAGACACGGGAGAACGTACAACCACTTTTTGAAGACCGCCTGCATCATATCGCGGATCAATTATCCCGGGCAAAGATTCAGATTCCGGAAGGAGAGGCTGAAATTCCGGCAAGACCGGCAACTGAAGAAACTGCCCACAATCCGCTCATAATATCCGACACGCTTGCTAAGATTTATCTCTCACAGGGTAAACTAACCGATGCAATTTACATCTATGAAATGTTGATTAAAAAAAATCCAGCGAGAAGTGAAGAATTTGCACGGATAATTTCCGACCTCAAAAAGAAACTTGCTGCTCAGCAAGTATAAGAACCGGATTTTAGATGTTTACAAAAAAGCTTAAGGCCAGTTTTTACAAAAGGCCTTCAATAATAGTTGCCCCCAGATTGCTTGGTAAAATCCTTGTCCACAAAACTCCTGAAGAATCATACTCGGGAATTATTGTTGAGGTAGAAGCTTATGCAGGAACCGATGATGAGGCTTCTCATGCATTTAAAGGAGTAAGGGAAAGTAACAAAGTAATGTTCGAGCAGGGGGGAGTTTTCTATGTCTATTTTACCTATGGCAGCCACTTTTGCTGCAATGTTGTTACCGGTAAAGCCGGAAGCGGTGAAGCGGTGCTCATTCGCGCGGTAGAGCCAATAGGTGGAATAAACAGCATGCGTGTAAACCGGAAACTGACAGATGTTGAAAATAAAAAAGAATTAATCCTTCTTGGCAATGGGCCGGGAAAACTCTGCCAAGCAATGGGAATTTCTAAACAGCACAATGGAAACTCATTGTTAGAAGATACGGTCTTTATAACTGAGGGGCTCCGGATAAAGCCGGAGAATATTTGCACTTCCACACGTATCGGTATTTCCCGGTCGGTTGAATTACCATGGCGATTTTATATAAAGAACAATCCCTATGTCTCAAAAATCTGACACTTTTCAAAGGATTCTTATTGCCCGGACCGATAGGATCGGTGATCTGGTATTAACCTTGCCTCTTGCTGTTGAATTGAAGAAGAAATACCCTGATAGCCATATAACTTTTTTGGTTCGGCTCTACACTGCAGAAATTGCAAGAAATTGCCAGTCCATAGATGAAGTAATGATCGCGCCTGAAGTAAATGGAGCTATTCAGTCCACTGCTTTAACTAATCAGATAAAGGCCGGAGGATTTAATTTAGCGTTCCTTGTTTTTCCGGATAAAAGTGTCAGTTGGGCATGTTTCAGGGCGGGGGTTTCAATCCGGATCGGAACAGCATTCAGATGGAATATAACCTGCGGCTGATGCACGCGATAGGGGAACACTCGGTAGTTAATACTGCAAATGTTGAATATAACTTCCGGATACCGGAAGCAGTTGTTGTGGATTTACCATTTCCGCTTGATGTACAGGGTTTGCAAAGCCCGGTTATTGTTATACATCCGGGCAGCGGGGGCAGCGCTGTTGATTTACCGGTTGAAAAATTTGCAGCATTAACCGGTTTACTTGCGGGTCATGGGAAATATACTCTAATAGTTACTGGCAATACCGCGGAGCTGGAATTGTGTAAAACAGTTTGCGGAACGACAAATGCCATAAATTTGGCAGGGAAATTAAATTTGTTACAATTAATGGTAATCATACAAAAAAGTAATATTTTTGTTTCCAATTCAACCGGGCCTTTGCACATTGCCGCAGCAATGGGGAAATATGCCATTGGTTTTTTCCCGAAAATTAAAACGTGCTCACCTGAGCGGTGGGCTCCTTATACAGAAAAACGTGCAGTATTTGTGCCGGAACTCGGCTGCAGCAATTGCACACGGGAACAATGCGCGAGGTTGGAGTGTATGAATAGTATAGACATACAAAAAGTAGTCGAAAAAATAGAAAAATTTTCATTAAGTGTTGATAGCGGAGCTGACAATGTATAAAACATTAACCGGCCGGATAATATATTTCGGACTTGTACTCTTTATTTTTATTATAAATTTTAATGCAACCCCGTCACCGGATGATTTTAGAAAAGTTGAGAACAAAGCTTTTAAAACCGGAGAGAAACTTACTTTTGACGTAAAATACGGCTTTGTAAAAGCCGGTGTGGCAGTGATGAGTATTCCTCATGATAAAAAAATTTCAGGAAGGAACACGCATCACATCATGTTTGAAGTTAATTCACTACCTAGTTTTGATTTCTTGTTTAAAGTCCGTGACAAATACGAAACATACGTTGATCATGAAGGTTTGTTTCCATGGCGTTTTGAGCAGCATGTACGGGAAGGCAGTTATTCGAGAGACTTCTCAGCCTTTTTCGATCACAGGAAACTGAAAGCTAAAACATCAACAGGTGAATACACGATTCCCAAATATGTGAACGATATAGTTTCTGCTTTTTATTTTACAAGAACTCTCGATTATTCAAAAATGAAAGTCGGTGAAAAAATCCGGTTATACAATTTCTTTAAAGACCGGGTATATGATCTTGATGTACGGTATCTTGGTAAAGAGCGTATTACCGTGGGTGCGGGCAAATTCGATTGTGTAATGATAGAGCCGCTTGTTCTTGAAGGCGGTTTATTTAAAAGTGAAGGCAATATAATTATATGGCTTTCGAATGATGATTTGAAAGTTCCCATAAAAGTAAAAACAAAGGTAGTAATTGGGTCTATTGATGCTGAATTGACAGCATATGAAGGCCTTGCCGGAAAGTTTTCAGCCAAGAAATAGTTTTTATGGAAGAAAATAATCTGCAGGATTCACCGGGAGAACCAATACCGGCCGGGGTGGAACAGCCCCAAGATGAGATAAAACGGTTAAAAGGAAGGGTAGGCCCGATTGCCGCTGTGGTGATAGGCTTGGGCGGAGGATTCTTTTTATATCAGATTTTAGGCGGGTTACTATCCATGCTTATTTTCGGCATGGATTTTAAAAATGCCGATATGAATGCCGTCCGGCTTTTGCAGATAGGCGGGCAGATTCTTTTTATGTTGTTGCCCTCATTGATACTGGCAAATTATATTTATGGCAATGTAACAACGGTAATCAGGTTCAGGCTGCCGAGTTGGCAGGAACTGGCTTTGTTTTCTGCCGGGATTTTTATTTTAACCATACTGGTTAACGGGGTAATGGTTATTCAGCAATACTGGTTTGATGTATGGGCTGCGAACAGCACATATATACAATCGTTGAAAAAAATGCTTGATACACTGAACCAGTATGTTGAAACGATGTATAAACAGCTTATGACTGTTCATTCATTTTTTGATGGTGTTATTGTTATTGCAACAGTTGCCGTAGCCCCGGCAATTTGTGAAGAAGTGTTGTTCCGCGGCTACACCCAAACAAGTTTACAGGTTAAATATAGTAAGTTTACTGCCGCTATTGTAACCGCGGCTATTTTTGCCGTATTTCATTTTAACCCGATGGGAATAGTTGGCCTGTTTGTTCTTGGTTTATATTTCGGGTGGGCGGCATATAAAACAAATTCAATTTTAGTGCCCGTTGTTCTGCATTTTCTGAACAACTTTGTAGCGGTTCTTGCTTATATCGGTGTAGGACAGGCAGAAATTGAATTAAGCACTAAAATTACCGAGAAAGATCTTGTTCAGGGTTATATGACGACCATGGTAATGTTAACCCTATTTATTGGTGTGGTTTTCCTCATAAAAAGATATTATAATTCAGTAGAATTAGAGAAAAATTCTTAAGGAGGCTTTATGCCATTTTGCCCGAATTGTAAAACAGAATTTATAGGCGGTGTTGACGAGTGTTCAGACTGCCACATCAAACTGACTGATAAATTGACGGAAGAGGCTCATTTTCTTCCGGATGCTTTTGAGCTGGTGTACTGCTGCTCTGATGTGATAGAGGCGGAAATGCTGCAAGGCAACTTTGAAAGTGCCGGTATAGACTCCTACATTCTTAACCAACAGGATCGTAGTTATCCGGGATCCAACAATACCGGCTTAGTTAAAATATTTGTAAAAAAACAGCACGCCGCAGATGCAATGGAATTCCTGAAAGCATTGCCGGGCTTTATTATTGACGAAGGGATGAGTGATACTATAGAATGAGCAAAAATAACACTCTCACGCGAGTACTTGTTTCATTGGTAGCAATACCCATGATCCTCCTGCTAATCTGGTTGGGAGGATTTTTCTTTATGGCACTATCACTTGGTATAGCGGTAAACCTCGGCCTGAAAAAAGGCGTTAAACCACTTCTGTACTGGGGTTATGTTGCCGTTATGGCAATTGTACTTAATGCTTACTATCATGTTACCGATTTTCAGGTGTTAAGTGTTCTGGTAATTTTAAGTACCGTTCTGATCGAACTATTCAGGAACAGAGGTTCGGCAATACTTAATCTGGGAGTAACGTTTCTGGGGATTTTTTACGTTGGTTATTTTATCAGTGCCATAGTTGAAATCCGTGAATATTTTCAATCGCCTTTTTATATACAGGGCGCTTACATGATTTTTTCGGTAATGGCTTCCATTTGGATTTGTGATTCAGCGGCGTTTTTTGGCGGGATTACATTAGGCAGGCATAAAATGTTCCCCCGGGTAAGCCCCAAAAAAAGCTGGGAAGGTGCAGCTTTCGGGTTCGTCTTTTCGGTTGCAGCAATGATTGCAGCACAGAAACTTATATTAGATTTTATATCCTTTCAGGATGCGGTTATCATCGGCATCATTGTCGGAACAGTTGGGCAGATGGGTGATTTGGCAGAGTCGCTGTTAAAGCGTGACGCGGGAGTAAAGGACTCCTCTAACATCATCCCCGGGCATGGCGGCATTTTTGACCGCTTTGATTCGTTGATTGCAGTGGCTCCGCTGGTATTTGTATATCTTAAAATTTTTGTTAACAATTAAGTACTCATGGCAAAAGAAAAAATTAGCGTTATAACATTAGGCTGTTCAAAAAACACGGTAGATTCCGAGCGGCTGATGCAGCAGATAAAACTGAACAGAATGGAATTAACCGATGACCCTGAACAGGCGGATACCGTTATAATAAACACTTGCGGATTTATCGAAGCGGCAAAAGAAGAGTCAGTAAATACAATTCTTGAAGCTGTAAAAGCCAAAGAAGCGGGTACACTTAAAAAAGTAATTGTTGCCGGTTGCCTGTCTGAGCGGTATTCGGATGACCTGAAGAAAGAAATCCCCGAAGTTGATGGTTTTTTTGGTACTGAGGACTATGGCGGTATTATTGGTTCTCTGGGTGGTGTATTAAAAACCGAATTGTTGGGTGAAAGGCATCTGTCTTCACCGCATCATACCGCGTATCTTAAAATTTCCGAAGGATGCGACAACCCATGCTCATTTTGTGCTATACCCTTGATGCGCGGCAAGCATCATTCAAGGGCTTTCGGTTCATTAATAGAAGAAGCAAAGTTTTTGGCAGCACAAGGCACAAAAGAATTAGTTATTATCGGGCAGGATACAACCGATTACGGCCTTGACCTGACCGGCAAACGAATTATTGCAGAATTGCTGCGCGCGTTAAGCGAAATTGAAGGCATACAATGGATAAGGCTGATGTATGCTTATCCGTCCCACTTCCCTGATGAATTAATAACGGAGAT
>JACPGF010000336.1 GCA_016182615.1 Ignavibacteriales bacterium | reverse complement strand
GCCTTGTTTGCGCGGATATTTCCCGGGCAGAGATAACAATCCGGTTGATATGGTTTCCGGTCAGATAGTAAATTGTCCTCAACTTTACCCTGCCAGGGCCGCTGTACCCTGTGCGGGGAAACGAGTATCCATTTGCCGGTGAGGGGGTTATACCTACGATGGCTATTCTTATGATGCATAGCTTTGAATCCGTTGCCTGCAAACGTTTGCAGGTTTAGTTAAATAAAGGTTCATGCGGATTCCCTGACAATTAGTTTTGTATCCAGAATAATTTCGACGGGTACCGCGTTTTTTTCATCTGATTCTATCGCCTGAATTAGTATTTCAGCTGCTCTCCGGCCCATCTCAAACGCTGGCTGCTCCACTGTGGTTAACCGGGGCTGAATCATCTCTGCAATAGGATTGTTTGAAAAACCAACGATGCCAACATCCTCAGGGATTGGCCTTTTCTGAAGGACTCAAGTTTACTAACATGATTGTAACCGTCAATTTCATGCATGCCGCCTTCAATCACAATGGGGGCAATATCAACGCCAAGTTCCAGCAGCGCTTCTTTGTATCCTGCTAACCTGTTCCTGCAAATTTCGAGGCTTTGCGGGCCTGCGAAGTGGATTATTTGCGTATAGCCCTTCCTGATGAGATATTTAACCGCATTATAGGCGCTTAAACGGTCATCGACCCGGACCGAGGAGACATTTAATCCGTTCACAACGCGGTCGAAGAATACCATCTTAACACCACGCTCAAGGAGCTTCTCGAAATGCGCGTAATTAACGGTTGTTTGCGAAGCTGAAATAATTATTCCGGAAGCACGATGCTGATACATGGAGTTAAGGTTAATTTCCTCGCGCTTTTGATCTTCATTCGATTGAGCAAGTATTACCGTATAACCTTTTTGATACGCGACTTCTTCAATACCACTCAGTGCATTGGCAAAAAAGTCATGCCTGATTTCGGGGACGATAACACCAATTTGATTTGATTTACTTGATTTTAAGTTACGTGCAATTATATTAGGGCGGTAACCAAGTTTGTCGGCTAGCTGCCTGACAATCTTCTTGGTATCCTCGTGAATATCGGGATGATCGTTAAGGGCACGCGATATCGTCGATACTGATAAGTGCAATTCGGATGCTATGGTTTTAATAGTTGTTTGTTTCATGTACTTTCTTAATGCAAACGTTTGCGGTTACGTTTGCAAAAATACAATATTCCGCAATATCTCCAAACTTTTTTTTACAAAAAGTGTTTCTTTTGTTTGTCTGATAATAAACTCAAAAACTGTTTATGTTTTCCCTCTTGGACTATTATTTATTAAAGAAGATAAAGTAACCTCCAAGTAGATTGCTGTTGTCCGGTGTACAGAATTTCCATAGCGGACAGGTAAATTGATTGATGTATTATAAAAATCAAGCCTCAAATCCATTCCCGGTGCAGCCCCCGCTTTGAGGGCGTTTTTTCTTACAATGGCAATTTTTACACGGTTGTCAATCCTGATTCCAAAATTCCTTTACTATTTAGTACTTGATATGTTGAAATCCACGAAAAAAAACAGTAATTTCAGTAAAAAATAAATCTGCTTATGAAACCAAGATATTTTATCGCTATACTCCTTTTTACTTTATTGTGGAACAGTTGTTCCCCGGCACTGGATAATAGTATTGTTATTTCAAGTATAGCTGCTGCTGATGTTGTTGTAAACATTCTAGGCAAGCTAATAACAGTAAAACCAGGAGAAACCAGAACACTCAGGCAGGTCGCAAAAGGCTCATACGAATATTCGACGAGTTTTACTGTCCCTACGGGTATTACCAGCTCCTCAATAGAAGGGAAAGCCTCGGGGACTGTTGCTATGGGTCCCCAAACAAAAATTAACTTATTCTTTTCTTCACGGGAGGAAGTCTCAACATCTTCCGGCGGTTCTGCTCAACAGAAAACGTATGTGTTGGTTGCAACAGTATCATCTTCTGATAAGGTGAGTTCAAGTACAACCAGCCCATAATTCGTTTTATCTCTAAAAGGCATTTCATGTTTAGATGGTTTTCGGCATCTCTGATCCTTTTCACTATGCTTTTTAGTGAAAACTTTTTCTCTCAAACAATAACATGGACCGATATTTCCCAACAAAGGCAATTACCGGATGGTGTAAAAGCATTCTCAGGAACAAGGCCGTCACCGGCATTAAAAGTTTGGTATGTTGATGTGGACATGGACAAAAAATTTACCATTAAACCATATATCACTCCCGAAGGGCGCGAAGTGATTACTGCTTTATCTCAACGGTATCAGGCAATTGCCGCCGTTAATGGCGGTTATTTTGACATGACTTCAGGCGCATTGTACTCGGCTGTAATTCAACCGGATAAAGTGTTGGCAAACAACATTACTGCCGTTGTCCGTAGTGGCATTACGTATTTTTTGACCCGGGCATTTTGGGGATTAAAAGATGACCGTACAATGTCCGTTGACTGGATTTATCATTTTGGTTCTAAAGTGACTGATGTCTATAAGTTTGCAGCACCGACGAATAATGTTGCTGGAACTCCTGCACCTCTGCCAGACAGAGCAAACGGACAACCGCTTTACGAGTACATCGCCGGTATCGGCGGCGGGCCATGTTTATTAAAAGATGGGCAAGTGTATATTACGTACAATCAAGAGGTCTTCTGGGACTCGGGTGTTGCTTTATCTTCTCGTCAGCCACGGACGGCAATCGGTTTTACCCCTGATAATCATGTAATATTATTAGTTGCGGATGGAAGACAAACGATTAGTGACGGGCTTACTTTACCTGAACTTGCTCAAGTAATGCAGGGCTTGGGATGTACGAACGCAATGAACCTTGATGGCGGCGGTTCTTCGCAAATGTGCGTAAAAAACACAGTGCTTAATCTCCCGGATGGCAGTACAAGTTTGCGGTTATTGCCTTCGATTCTTGCTGTTGTTCCCGTTGATTCTCTACCGCTACTACCTCCCGTAACGTATGTAAAAAAAACAGATACGAATGATTCATCTTATACATTTACCGGGGTTGGCTGGACAGCTTCGACCTTAACCGGATACTGGGGCTCGATTCCCTCGCAGATTGTTAAAGGCGGGGATGGGTCGGCTTATGTTACATTTAAACCCAAGATAAAAAAACCGGGTGTATATAAAATTTCGCTCTGGTGGACCTCGACGACAAACAGGGCTGTTAACGTGCCCTGTTATATTTATCACGATGGTAAATTAGATTCAGTGTTTGCCGATCAGTCTATAAATGGCTCGAAGTGGAACTCGATTGGCGATTATTATTTTGCAGGGAACGATGCTGAAAAACTCCTGATAAAAAACAGCGTCCCGGATACCAAATATATTGTAGTTGATGGTATAAGAGTAACATCAGGTGATTCGAGCCTGCTGCCCGTACAGCACGAAAAGCTGCTTCCGGTCGCACTGGAACTGAGTCAAAACTATCCTAATCCATTCAATCCGCGGACAACTATCAGGTATTCGGTTCCGGGCAGCAGTTTTGTACAAGTCAGGGTTTTTGATATTTTAGGAAGGTCAGTGACGACTCTTGTTGAAAGGGAACATCAGTCAGGTACATACTCGGTTGATTTTAACGCCTCGGCAATTGCCAGCGGTATATATATTTACAGCTTAAACGCGGGCGGCATAACAGTAAGCAAAAAAATGATAGTAATTAAATAGTTAATAGGAAGAGTATGAAATATAAGTTGTTCTTAGCGGTATCGTTACTTGTTCTCGTAGTCCCAGACTTCGTTCTAGCTCAGGGAACTTTTTCAAAAGAAATTAATGCCTCTGATGTGAAGAAGCATGTTGTTTTTCTTGCCGGTGATGACCTGAAAGGAAGGTTAACAGGTACCCAAGAGTGTGAGGAAGCTGCTGTATACCTTAAAAAGAATTTTGCTGAATTTGGTTTGCAGGTTTTCCCTGGAAAGGACTGGTTTCAGAAGTACGATTTTATTGCCGGAATGAAAAAAGGCCCGGATAATAAACTGTTGTTTCTTTCGATTGACGGAAATAACGAAGTAACTGATTTGGACTTTACACCCGCCGCTTTTTCAGGCAGTGGAAATTTTTCCGGTGAACTTGTGTTTGTTGGTTATGGAATTTCTGCTCCTAAACAAAAATATGATGATTATGAAAACCTTGATGTGAAAGGGAAAATAGTTGTTGCCATGCGCTATCATCCTGAGTATGCAAACCCGCATTCTGAATTTGACGATTTAGCCTCCTTCCGGTTAAAAGCAACCATCGCGAAAGAAAAGGGC
>JACPGF010000325.1 GCA_016182615.1 Ignavibacteriales bacterium | reverse complement strand
TATTGCGATGAATAAAAAGCCCCGGGCAAATAGTCCCGGGGCTTTTCATTTCCGGCAGTGTTACCATAATTGTGCACAAAATCAACTAACCGAAAAGGGTGTACCGCTCAGCTCAAAGAGCCATGTGTAAATTAATAGTTCCGCCGTGCCTGCTGATCCCGGGAAAAACATCTATTGGTTTGCTGTCATTTGTTGGTGCCTGCTTGCTGCCGGCAAGATGATTGAATACAATCGAGGAAATTAATGGCACATACAGCGGGTATGCATACCAAACGGAGTTTGCATGTTCTACGTTGCGCAAAAATAGTACCGTGCTGGCAACACCGCTTAAAAAAGATACAGTAACAGTTCCCCACATGGGTGGATTATATCCATCCGCTTTTGCTGACAAGTTGGTGGCTACCCCAATTCCGGTTGTGTAACAACCATAGCTGCCAAAAGCAACCAGAATTGTTTCACCCACATCACCGTGTTTCCCTCCAAACGCCGAGTAAACCCCGACTGCAAAGAATGCTGAAACAACCCCGCCTCCAATTCCTATTATCGCCTCTTTTACAACCGTGCCTGCTAACGAACGCTTTTTAGTTACTATTTGTTCAGCACTAGTTGTATCGGCAGCTCCGGCACTCTGCATACCAACAGATTGCCCGAACATAGATGGAACAGATAACAGGAGAAGGAGTAGAATTCGGCACATCATCGCGAAACCTTTAAGGATAAAAAATGTATATGCAAAACTATAACAGAATTTGTTCATCATCAAATTATATCGGCTCTTATAAAACGATGAGTTTGGGGAAAAGCTCCAAGTGTTTTGACAATTTGTTTTTAATACAATGCACTCGGGTTTACGCTTTGAATTTTACCCTCATTTTTCATTATTCATTCTCAATTATTCATTGACACGGCACTAGTCTTATGTGCCTCAGCCCAACTTCATAGTTCTCCAACAACCTGATTGAGTTATGGTGAACACAGCAGAACGGCAAAATATCTATGCCCATGGCATAGAAAACCAACTTAATAAATAAAGCTGCGCCTTTTACGAGAGGAGTTAGTTTTTGCATTACCGGGTGTTGAAAATAAACTCTCCTCAATTTTTATTTGTGCAGCTCATTTTTTATTCATTTTCTGCATGTATATTTGGTTTTCGCAATATTACATGTTTTGTTGGTTGGACTCATTTCTTTTTATCGCGGCAACGGTTTTCCCCGTCTTTATTATTATACTGCTCGGATATTTTCTGTTTATCAGGAAAATTATCAATAAAGAATTTAACAGTGCAGCATCCCGTCTAGTATTTAATATTGCCCTTCCATGCCTGGTATTTAAGGAAATTGCCAATGCACCGCTTGATCAAATGATTGATACCGGTTTTGTGGCGTTTATATATGTTGCTACGTTTCTTTCCGCCATGCTTGCATGGGTTATTGGCTTGCGGTTCCGGGGCAATGGCGCAAGCCAGGGGGCATTTGTACAGGGCAGTTTCAGGGGCAATTTTGCAATTATCGGTTTGGCATTATTGGGTAATACCGGTAACAGCCTGTTAATGACCAAAGGTGCCATAGCGCTGGCTTTTATACTGCCGTTTTACAACGTACTTTCCATACTGGTCCTGGCGCTGCCGTTAAAACAGGAAAAAGGAATAACGGCCCGTGGCCTGTTAAAAGAGATATACACAAACCCGCTTATAATTGCCCTCCTCATGGGCGTACTGTTTTCATTGCTCAAGATACCGCTGCCCGATATGGTGTTCCGTTCTGCCGGGTATCTTTCATCGATGGCAATGCCGCTGGCACTTATTGGCATTGGTGCTTCTTTGGCCGGGAGCAACATCCGCCACCTTCCGTCCGGGGCATTTTTAGCTGCAACTCTAAAGGTTTGTATATTTCCATTGATACTGACGGTAATTGCATTTTTCTGCGGTTACAAAGGCGATGACCTGATGGTGTTGTTTATCTTGTTTTCTTCTCCAACAGCTATTGTTAGTTACATAATGGCAGATGCTATGGGATCCGACAGCTATATGGCAGGCGCTATTATCCTTATTTCGACCATTTTATCAATCGGAAGTATTTCAATAGGTTTAATAATTTTAAAGTCGTATGCACTTATTTAAATTGATTTTCATTAATTTACGCTGCATATAAAAACAGCTTATACGCGTATTCGGTGATATTGTTAATAGTTTAGCCATAAAGCCCAAATGGCAAACAATCTATTCGGTTAAAGGTTTCTTTTATGTATATACAGGAAATAGGTATGGCCCTTTTGTCAAAAGGGCTGGTTAAAAAAATTTGTAAAATTTTAGATATACCTGAGAGTGGGTTACTATACTCGTATGCCTCAGCTGCCGAATTGTTAAATAAAGAACCGTTGCAGATTCTTTTTATCGAATCCGGATTTCTCACAGCCAAAGAATGGCTTATTTTTAACAATAAGATTACTGCAAACTATAATTATCTCTGTTTTGTTATCCTTCAGCCCGATGGGCAAAAACTCCCCCGCCAAGTAATAAATAATGAAAACATTTTTATCATCGAATACCCTTTTACGGACGGGCAGCTTAAGCTGACAAAGAGGTTACTTACCGGTGTAACTAACGGAAAGCAACAATTACTGGCGGATGAAAACGGTGAACGATTCTTTTCAGACTCGCTGGAATTGATTGAAGACATGGCGTGGGTGTTTGATGAATCCTTTGCCCTGCCTTATGCAAATAAGCAGGCACGGCAGTTCACATTATTAAAAACCGGAATTCCCTTTAAAGAAGGTATGTCAATACGGGACTTTTACCCGCCGGAAGTGAATCCGGAATATTTGGGAAAATGGAAGGCGCTCTTTCTTAAAGCCTTTCAAGGCGAAAGAAGTGAAACCAACATGCCGCTGCTTGGGTCGGCTACACCTTTTAGCAGAACTATTCTGCACCCGCGTAAATTTAATGGCAAAAGTTTTGTTATTGCAACAGTACGCGACATGGGCACAAATGTAACGCAGCTTGCCGCTGCCCAAGTCTCTCAGAATATGCCTGCAAATACTTTTACCGATGTGCTTTTTGTTTTTGATAAAACCGGCCGGTTTATTGAATGCAAAGCGGAAAGTACTAATTGTGCTGTGCCCAATCTTCCGGAATTAACAGGTAAAAATATTACTGATGTTATGCCTGCTGATTTAAGTGCAGCAATGCTCACAATGATTGATGCCGCATTTGCATCATCAAAAATGCAGGTTCTGCAGTATAGTATGTTTTTTAACGGGCAACTGCATTATTTCGAGGCCAAATTCGCTTTACTCGATGAACAAAAGGTAGTGGCGGTAATCCGCGATATTTCGTCGGTAAAACTATCCGAAATTATAACCGTGGAAAATGAAAAACGGTTTCTATTAATGCTTGAGCACACGGGGCAGATATTGTATGATTATGATATTGTCAATAAAAGCATAAAGTGGTTAGGCAATACCGGAAAATTGGAAAGCCTGCTGGGGGTTAGCATTGCTAAACTCGGGTATAGTGATTGGATGGAGATGATACATCCGGATGACCGGGCTATGGTTGCCCTGCAGCGGAAACTCGCATCGGAAACCGGCGGCGTATTTCAAATAGAACACCGTTTGGTACTGCCGAATGATGTGCAATTGTTGATAGAAGACCGCGGGGCTTACCTTTACAATGAGCAGGGTGAGGCCTACCGGGTATTAGGGACAATGAATGATATTACCAAACACCGGGATACTTTTCTTGCATTGCAAAAAAGTGAAGAGCGATACAAAGCATTTGTTTCACAAAGCAGCGAAGCAATCTGGTGTTTTGAGATCGCGGAACCTGTTGATATAAACCTGCCGGTTGAAAAACAGGTTGAATTGTTTTTTGAACATGGGTATCTCGCTGATTGTAATCTGGCGTATGCCCGTATGTACGGTGTAACCGACCTGAAAGAAATTTTAGGGATGCCTTTAAGCACTGTTCTGGTAAAAGAAGATGAATCAAATATACGGTATCTCAGTAATTTTATCAGGAACACGTATTCATTGGATAATGCCGAGTCTGTTGAAACCGATATGACCGGCAAAAGGAAATTTTTCCTTAACAATCTGGTAGGCGTTGTTAAAAATGGTTTTATTGAAAGGGCATGGGGGACGCAACGCGATATTACTCACCTGAAACTGGTTGAAGAAGCCCAAAAAACAGCCGAGAAAAAATACCGGGATATTTTTGATAACGCAATCGAGGGAATTTACCAGAGCAGCATGGAAGGGTTTTTCCTGAATGTTAATCCCGCGATGGCACATATGTATGGTTATGACTCGCCATTTGAAATGATGCAGATTGTCCGAAACATCGGCTTGCAATGCTATGATGCTACGAGCGAACGGGTAAAGTTTCTGGGACTTATCAATCAGTTGGGAAAAGTGCAGGGGTTTGAATCAATCGCCGTAAAAAAAGATGGCAGCAAGTTTTGGATATCTGAAAACGCCCGGATGATTGAAAACGAGAATACCCGTGAAGTGCATATTGAAGGAATGGTTGAAGATATAACCCGGCGCAAAGTGGCAATACAAAACCTGAGTGAACGCGAGGAATTGTATCGAGGCCTTGTTGAGCAGTCACCCGATGCAATTGCCGTTTACCTCAATAATGTAATCGTTTTTGCCAATCCCTCTTGCTTTGAATTGCTTGGGGCAACGGTACCCGATCAAATCATCGGAAAGGCACCGCTGTCATTTGTCCACCCGGACTCCAGGCCCGTTGCGATAGAAAGAATACAGAAATTAATGTCCGAGCATATAGCGGTGCCGGCCATCGAAGAAAAATTCTTACGGATTGATGGCGGAGTGTTGTTTGTTGAAGTTGCCGCGATGTCCATTCATTGGGGCGGACAGCCAGCCGTTCAGGTGATTGCACGGGATTTATCATCACGGAAACGTGATGAATTTATCCGTGAAAGTGAAAACACGGTTTTCTCGATGATAGCCCAGACAACAACGTTACAATCCATCTTGAATAAAATCTGCGAGCTGAACGATTATTTTTATGAAAACTGCCATACCGTAATCTATCTTAACATACGGGGGACACTCGTTATTTCGGCAGCCCCATCCATACGGTACGAATTGCGGAAGCCGCTGGAAACCTTGGAGCAAGCCGGTATTGTGCTGGCAGCGGTTAAACTTAAAATGCCCTTTTTCCTGCAGGATCTTTCAATAGAAAAACAATGGAGCGAGTATGCAGAAGCAATGGAAAAAATAGGGTATAGGGCTTGTTGGGCAAAGCCGATTGCAGATATGAAAGGATCGGTGCACGGGGCTATCGTGTCTTACTTTACCCGCCCGGCTGTTACACAATTGTACAACGAACGTATCGCCGAGCATTTTGTCAACCTTGCAATTATTGCTATCGAGAAAAGAAAACTGGAAGAGGAAAATTTTAACCTCTCTTTGGTTGCACGCCAAACGACAAGTGCGGTTTCGATCCTTGACAACGAATTCCAGACAATATGGATTAACGAAGGATATGAAAAGCTGACCGGCTATAAATTGGAAGAAATGCGTGGTAAAGTATCTTCAGAGCTATTACACGGCCCGCAAACCGACCGTGCTTTAACCGAAGGCGCCATTGATGAATTGAGCCGGAACAGCTCAATCCGGTATGAAACTTTTAATTATACAAGGGAAGGCCGGGGATTTTGGGTAAGTGTTCAGATTGATAAAATGTACGATACCAAAAATAACCACATCGGTTATTTTATGATAGAGAATGATATTACCGAGCGGGTAGAACAGGAAAAAATTGTAAAAGAAGCACGCTCCCGTGCCGAGGAAGCCAGCAGGCTCAAGAGTGCATTCCTTGCCAATATGAGCCACGAAATCCGGACTCCGATGAACGGCATTCTTGGTTTTGCCGATATATTACGCGCGGAATTGATAATGAACGGGCAGGAAGAATTGTACAAATTCTCTGAAACCATTTATAACAGCGGAAGGCGGCTGCTTAATTTACTGAACGACATTCTGGACATTAGCCGGATTGAAGCAGACCGTTTAGATATTGAATTACACGAGTGCCGGTTAGACGAGATTCTGCTGAAGACGATTACATTACTGAAGCCGCTTGCCGAGCGCAAAGGGCTCATTTTAGATTATTCGGGCATACGGAAACTGCAGGTACTGGCAGATGAGAACCGGCTGCATCAGGTATTTAATAACATTATCGGTAATGCGATAAAGTTCACTTCAAAAGGCAGCGTAACCATTTCCACTCAGGTAATTGATACCAAAGAAGGCAAGCAGGCCAAGATTTCGATTGCCGATACAGGCAGGGGAATTGATGCCTCCTTCCTTGATTTTATTTTTGAACCATTTATGCAGGAATCGACTGGCTTCTCAAGATCGCATGAAGGATCCGGGCTTGGTTTGGCAATTTCACAAAGGCTTATTAAACTAATGAATGGTAATATCATACTGACTTCGGAAGTACTAGTGGGCACAACCGTTGATATATACATTGCAATTAGTGAAGAAAAATTTTATCCGATAATTGATGCACGTGTACAAGAAGACCTGACGGTTGAATTTGCTGTTTTGGCAAAACGCCGCCCGAAAGTTTTTATTGTCGAAGATGATGAAACAAGCCGTTCACTTTTTGAGCGCTCACTGCATGATTTTGCTGAGATACGGCTCGCGGCAAATGGTGACGAGGCCTTAATTATGTACGAGTCAGCAATTACCGAGAAATGGGTACCGGATATTTTGCTCATGGATATAGGCTTACCTTCTCCGTGGGATGGTATAAAACTGCGTGCAGAGATGTACCGGCGGTTTTCACAATTTGCAGCAACCCCGGTTATTGCCCAAACAGCGTACGCGATGCGTGAAGAAAAAGAAAACTTTCTGAAGGAAGGATTTTCAATGGTACTGACGAAACCCTTGAATAAAAGGGAAATTCTGCAGGCGCTTACTCTTTACTCCGCGGGAGCCGGATTGTAAACGTTGTACCGGTATTTAACTGGCTGGCTACTTCCAAAGATCCGCTTTGCATTTCGGTAAACTCTTTGCAAAGCAGTAAGCCAAGGCCGCTGCCCTTTTCCTTTGCTGTTCCGGATGTGGACTTACTCTTTTCCATCTGGAAGAGCTCCTGCAGCCGTTCTTCGCTCATGCCAACACCTGTGTCTGCAATACTTATCGCAACCCGCTCCGCGTGCTCCGCGGCTTTGATGGTAACTGAGCCGCCCTGATGAGTAAACTTTATGGCATTCCCTAAAAGGTTCCTGAAAATTGTTTCAAGCATGTCTGCATCGGCATACACGGTAAGGCCAACAGGAATTTCTGTATAGACCGAGATGTTTTTTATCTTTGCAGACTGGCCGCTTATCCTTAACACCTTGTTTACGGCAAAAAACAAATCAATATTAGAAGGATTTATTACCATTTTATTCGTTTGCGTGAAAGACCATTTTAATAAATTCTCAAGCAAATCATACGTCGAACGGGCTACATATTCTATATGCGCGGTAATGCCTTTTTTTTCTTCCTCGGGTAAAGAATCAAATTCCGTGTTGATGATATTACTGTAACTGATAAGTGCCTGAAACGGGCTTCGCAGGTCGTGCGCGATTATCGAAAAGAATTTGTCTTTTGTTGCATTTACTTGTTTAAGTGACCGCTCGCTATCCTGCAATTCCGCGGTCCGTTTCTCAACTTCTGTTTCTAACTTTATTTGCATTTTTTTCAGGTTCGAGACCCGTAAATAGTAAGCACCTGCTATAACAGCAACACCTGCTATCAAAAGCATCAGCCTGAACCAAAGCGTCGCATAGAGGGGGGGGTGAATGATGATGATAACCGAGGCTTCATTTGCCATCGGTTTCATATCATTGTTCTTTGCTTTTACTCTAAACACGTACTCTCCGGAGCCAATATGGCTGTATGTAGCAGAGTTGGTATTGCCTGCATCGCGCCAATCGGCATCCACTCCTTCTAACTTATAGAAATACCTGTTTTTGCCGGAAAAACGGAAATTGAATGTAACAAATGATACCCTGAAATTATCCTGCGCGTGAGTAAGAATAATTTTTCGAGAGCTATCCGGCGGAAGGCCTGGCTGCAGCAAGCTAAGCATCCCCGATTCATTAAATACATCAAAACCTGTAATAACAACGGGCGACCGGTAGGTGTTTACTAAAATCTTATGCGGATTAAAAAGAGTTAAACCGTGGATACCGCCAAATGCAACTGTGCCCGAAACATTGGCACTGAATGCTCCCGGTGTATATGTATTCCAATCTAAACCGTCTTCAATACTGAAACTTTTACTATCACCCGTATATGGATTATACCTCGTTATACCACGCGTGGTGCTTAACCACAATTCACCGTTACTGTCTATATTAATACCGCTAATTACCTTACTGCCAAAATCGGCACCGTCTCTTACTCTTTCCAATTTATTCGCTCCGACAGAAAACCGGAGCAACCCCTCCGAGGCGCCAATCCAAAGATATCCTTCGTGCAGCTGCAGAGCCCACACCGGATTGCTTCGTAATAGTTCTCCCTGCCCGTTTCCATACACGGTAAATGATGAATTAAGTATATCAAACCGGACGAGACCATTATTTGTCCCAAGCCACAATATGTTATTATCGTTGCCGGGTAAAATATAATTCACCTCATCCGAGGGGAAATGTTGTTTGGTGGTAAAAACTACTCCATTTTTTTTTCAGTAGATCATACTTCTGCAAACCGAATCCGCTTGTCCCGAACCACATAATTTGCTGGCCGGTTATGTAAAACTGCCTGACGCTTTCGGTGCGTACCGGTATGGGTGTGTTTGCCGGAAAATTGTACTTCTCAATGCTGCCGCCATAATTTTTTGTAAAGTACAAACCGTCTTCGCATGCAAACCAAATTGTACCTTTAGCATCCTCATTTATTGCTAATATTCTATCGTTAAATAGTTCTTTATCAACACCTTTCCTTTCAACGGCTCCTATGAAGTTTGCATTCTTCTTCATCAGGTGTAACCCCGCCTCATTGGTACCTATCCACAAATTTCCTTTGCTGTCGTACAGGACTGAACGGATATATTTGTCCCGCATATGGATGTCCTTCCAGAACTCATTGCTGACCGTGATAAACCTTTTTGGCAGCATTTGCGTTGTGTTAACACTGCCGCCTCGAGTCCCAATCCAAATAAGGCCTGAGTTGTCGGCAGTTATGCACCGTATATCATCCGCGGAAATACTCGCGTTGTCTTTAATTGAGTAACGGTGGCACTGCACTTGTTTTGTTTGCTCATTTATATAAAACAATCCAGCCCCATACGTCCCGATGAGCATCGAGTTATCGGCCATCTCATAGAAACAGTTAATAGTATTTACCCGGTAATTTTGACTGCCGGAGAATGGTAAAACTACGTGTTTTGGAGCTATAGACGGATGAGAAAACACATAGATACCATTTTGTGTACCAACCCAAATTTCACCATTTTTTCTGGTATAAACCGCGCGTATTAAATTGGCAATATCTAAAAATTTGCCCTCGGCATTAATAACAATGCGGGTAATTTTACCTGTTACCGGATCAAGTGTATTTAAACCGGCTTGTGTCCCTATCCAAAGTAAACCGTCCTGCGCCTGTGTAATTGCCCATACTCTTCCATGAGAGAGGGCATTGGGAGTATTTTCGCCAAACGGATATCTGATAAAAGTGCTGTCTTTCGGGTTAAATTTGCATACACCACCACCTGCGGTACCTATCCACAAGATTCCGGCTCTATCCTCAAACAGGGTTTGGACTCTGTTGTGAGGAATACTCTTGTTGTTCTTAGGGTCATTTTTGAAAACAGTAAACAGGCGAGAACTCCGGTTATATATATTCAATCCACCGCCCCAAGTACCGATTAAAACATTGTTTTTCGAATCAACAAATACTTTTGAAACGGAATTTGAACTTAAACCGCCTGATGTTGTTGAATTATGGTTGAACTCGATAAATGAAACACCGTCGTAGAGCTGCAAACCGTCTTGCGAAGCCAGCCACATGAAACCGGTTTTATCTTGAGCAATTGAATATGTTGAGGCCTGATAAAGCCCTCTGTCGATACCAAGTCGGGTAAACTCGGTAGTATTAAATTGACCATACCCCAAGGATGAGGCCAATATCCAAAATAACACGGATAGCATCCTGAATCGGCGGGTATTATGTTTAAAGCAATCTGTCATTATCGGATCCGGTGGATAAAAAAGACCTTTTTGCTATTATCGCAATTTAGGTGTATAAGTTAAGGTATTTTGTTTCTTTATCACAAATAGTGCTAAAAGCCCAAATAAATTGCGGCAGTTCGATTGAAAAACGGTTCACCTGATTTTTACATGGAGTTTTTTTCAGAAGCCTGGTGGTGCGGTGATGATTAATTTCAAGAGATGTAGAATAATTCGGATATTCAAACAAGAAGAGAGGTGTTTTTGCTATTGATCTTTCAGTGGCTAAAGCCTGAAAATCCCAGTGGTGTAAGACACCCCGGCATTCAGAGGCTGTGTTAAAACTCTGAACAAATACAGGTCTCCCTTTAAAAACGAGGTGTTTTTTTTCGATTTTTCCAGACTGCTTTTACCGATTATTCTTTTTTACTGTTTCATCTTTTTATTTTCTGCTTTTTAGAGCTTTTTC
>JACPGF010000324.1:10261-21159 GCA_016182615.1 Ignavibacteriales bacterium | reverse complement strand
CCCCGGAGTTCACTCCGGGGTAGTTTACTCTCCCTGTACGCAGGCTTTTTCAAAAGGAATGGATGCCAAGCCACTACTTGCATGGTGAAAGCAGAACATTTCCGGCTTAAAATTTGGTCTATTAATGGACACGTTACTTAGGGTGGTTCTGATACCTGATTCGCCTAATTGAGATTTTCCACCGTATTTTCAGGTGAACCGGGGTTCACGTCTGAAACCGGTGGCAAAATAATATCAGTAGATTTTGCTCTTATATCTTTCAATATAATTGCTCATAACATTGAACTTTTTACCATAACCTCAGACTTTTCACAAAGTGATGGATCCCCATAGCCTGAGGTCAATCACACCAACCCGCATTGGCTTTTAGCCATGACTGGTTCTGAATTTACCTGCAAAGTATAAGGATGGTATCTCCGAAGATGAACAAAAGAAAATCTTTGACGGTGTTGAAAAGATTATGACTGATACATACGGTATCATCCCGGAAAGCAGTGATTTGAGTTTTGTATCTTCGAAGTCTTCTACCTCTGAGGTGTTTAAGAAGTATCTGGAGTTTTGCTGAAAATGTTGAGGTGCCAAAGATCGAAATGTTTGACGGTGAGGATGGTAATAGAGCTTTGGCGCAGAGCGATGCGGTACCGGTTAAGGCTGGAATAAAATAGAAAAATGGATATTAACAAAGAGCCTATAATCCGGGGGATGCCGATATTGAATGAAAAATAAATTAAAACATATAAACCTTTACATATATAAATTAATATTTATATATTTGCACATCAAATGTAAATAAATATTTACATTTTTAGATCAATAAAGACAGGTTACAATATGGAATGGCTCGGCAGCATTCTCGAAGAAATTCTTAACACAAAAAATATAAAAAAAACCGAATTGGTTAGTAAGCTCAATATTACCAGGCCAACCTTGGATAAATGGATTGACGGGCAAGTACCGAAAGGCACACATCTGTTAGCGCTTAGCAGAGAGCTTGGGGTGGACGTGTATAGTTTTTTCAAGCAAAGTAATATAGAAAATGTGTTGGTACCCGTACATAGAACAAGGGGAACAGCCAAAGTAACTGAGGCTGTTCAGAGCGATGCATTAAAACTTGCTAAAGAGTACGAGGCTTTTTTCAAAAATGTAAATAATACCGAGATACTCCCGGTTTTAATGGTAAAAGATAAATTGGATGCCGATGGACTGGCAAATATGTTACGGCAAGAAGCGGGATTGTCAGGCAATAAACCAATTACCCTGGAAAGTACCTTTATGCTGCTTGAGAAGTTGGGTATCTTTGTCATATTCAGGACTTTCCCGGAGAGCATAAAAAGTTATGCATTTTACACAAAAATATTTGACAACAGGGTGATTTTTGTTAACAAAAAAACAAAAACTATTGATATAGTGTTTGCATTACTGCACGAGTCTATACACGCGATGAGAGATGGAAAAAGCGCTAGCGGCGTATATGACCAGAGCGAGGAAAAACTCTGTGACACTATTGCCGGACGGATACAATTAACAGATGACTACATTCAACAAATTTATAATACTATCGAAGGAAGAAACTCCGGCATACAGATTAATAAACTTAAAGAATTTGCTCATAAAAACGGACATGCGCTACACGGAGTAACAAAAAGGATAAAGGAAATACATCACCATTTCCGTTTGGAAGTTTCACCGGCTGATACAAACATGAGGAAGGATGCAGATGATCTTGACGCGATATTCTGCAGTAAAATAACCGCTGAAGATTATGTTAAACTTCTCAGAAAGTATAATCGGCGTTTTATTGCTGCAATAGAAGAACAATTACATGTAATTTCTGACAGGAAACTTGGCGAGCTTTTGGAAATAAGCAGCTATATTGATACAAGGGAAATTAGAAAAGTATTAGAGAGAAGCGGGAACAACGAGTAAGAAATGTATATTATCAGCGATACTTCGAGCATCATCATGTTGATAAGGATTGTTCCCGGCATGTTTACCGATAGTAAATTTGCCTGTGAGACGATACGGGAAGTGAAAAATGAACTGACGGCAACACAAAAATTCCGGGGCAAGTATCCGTGGTTGAGAAAAATTGTTGATAAAATTTTTGTAACTGAAATAGATACACTTGAACAGGCTGATTTTATAACTGCCAAAAAAGCAGTTGATGTAACCAGAAAAATGAAAGAAGACATATATAACCTTAGCGAAACTGATGCTACACTTGTAACCTACGCGCATGTAAAAAGGCGCAGGCTTTTAACCGAAGACCGGAAACTTTCCGAATTTGCCAAAAATGAATTTGACAATAAACCTTTGCAAACACTCGAACTGCTGAACAACTGGATTGAAAAGAACCTAATCACTATCGATGATGATAAAAATGAAATTGTAAAGGATTGGAGAATAAATAACGAACCCGCACAACCTGAAAAAGAGAAAAAGCGATATAAACGGCTTACCGGATATGAATATGAAGGGATATAATAAAGTACAAATGGGAATAAGTATTTCAAGAACGCCACCATTTTACCTGCACCGCCACACCCTTCGGCATAATCCTTTTTTTTTGGCTTCACTAATTGATTGTGAAACTGTAAATTAGTGGTTTAATTTTGTCCATTATCTTTAAAAAAGGTTTTTTGAGTAAATTCCGGCCCTTTTCCCTGATTATAACAGTACTATTATTAGCAATACCCGTTTTTGCCGGCTGGCAGGAAGCGGATACTGTTGCTATTGCTGCCGATTCCATTAAAAAAAAGTCTGATATCGACTCGGTTATCTATTCTTCCGGGCGGGATTCCCTCACTTTTTTTGTTTCACGCAAAAAAATGTATATCTATGGCAAAGGTGACCTGAAGTATAAAGCGACACAATTAAAAAGCGGTTTGGTTAATGTTGACTTTGTTACCAACAACGTGCAGGCAGAAGGATTCATGAACGACAGCACCAAGAAACTAACCGAAACCCCCACCTTGGTTGATAAGGGCGAAGAGTACAAGGGCAGCCGGATGACCTATAATTTCAAATCAACACGGGGATATATTACGTATGCTGCCACCAAAGCCGATGAAGCATCTTACTCCGGTGCACGTATTAATAAAGTTGATAAAAGCACTTTTTTTGTCGAGAATGGTTTATATACTACCTGCGATAATCCCGAACCGCACTTTTGTTTTTACGGCCGCGAAATGAAGGTAATGCAAAAACAGCAGATGGTTGCTAAGTGGGTGTGGCTTGCTTTTGAAAATGTACCCTTTCCGATTCCCGTTCCATTTGCCGTGGTGCCTTTGCAAAGCGGCAGGCGTTCGGGTATTATTCCACCCGCCTATGGCGAGCGCGAGGGATACGGACAGTATTTTTCGCACATGGGTTACTTTTGGGCTATTAACGATTATATAGACATTGCAGCAACCACGGATATTTATTCCAAGGGCGGCTACGGGCTGCAAAGCAGTTTCCGTTACACCAAGCGGTACGATCTGAATGGCCGTATCGAAGCTGCCTACTCGAAACTGCACACGGGAGAAGTAAGCGATGGCGTTGATTATAGTGAAAGCAAGCAGTGGATGCTTGATGTGCAGCATCATCAGGTGCTTACCCCCTCTTCATCGTTGGAGGCTTCACTCAGGTTCATGTCGGCAGATTATAACAAGCAAAACGTCAGCAGCTTGCAGGAGCAGTTGAACCAATCAATTTACTCCAGTGCACAGTACAGCAAAACATGGGAAGATTTCGGCGCAAGCATGAGTGCCGCTTATTCCCGTGATCAGGAAATACAAACCGGCGATACCCGCGAAGTGCTCCCATCTATCAGTTTCAGCAAATCACAGTTCTATCCGTTCCGGCCGAAAAACCAGTCGGGTGAAGAAGTGTGGTACGAGATGATAGGGATTAACTATAGCGGCAGTTTTTTAAACAACCGGAATAAAATCGATGGTGACCTTAAAATCCGCGGCGGCATACGGCACGGGTTAAGCACCGGTATATCACCAAAGATTGGATATTTCAATATTTCTCCCGGTATTAGCTATAACGAACTTTGGTATAATAAAAGCATAACAAAAAAGGTAGTTGTCCAGCCGGATGGAAAAGATTTGGTAGTTATTGAAGATGTGAAGGGGATTAATTTCGTGCGTACTTTCAGTTTAAGTGTCGGGACATCAACAAAATTTTATGGCATGTTCCAGCCGCAAATGGCGGGAGTAGAAGCACTGCGGCACATCATAACCCCAACAGTTAGCTGTACCTATACACCCGATTTCTCGGAAGAGAAATGGGGATACTACAAACGCTTCAAGTATTCCGATGGCAGGAGCGAAAAATATAACCGGCATGAGCGTGAAGTGTTTGGCGGTGCTTCATCGGGCCGTACGCAGTCGATGAATTTTTCCGTCGGCAACTCGTTTGAAATGAAAACGATGGTTGACCCGACAGATACCACTTCGAAGGAGCAGAAAATTCAACTGCTTTCAGCCTCGATTGGCGCTAGTTATAACTTCGCGGCTGATTCATTACGCTTGAGTGATATAGGCATTAGTTACAGCAAATCAGGTGATTTTTTCACACTGTCGGGTAACACGGTATATTCAGCCTACGACTACAATGATCAGGGCATCACGATTAATAAATTTTTGATTAATACAAAAAAGCAGCTGCTCCGCCTCAAGTCATTTTCCCTCAGTGCAGGCCTCAATCTTTCAGGTGACCGGAGCGAACCGGAAAATGGCACTGAACAAGGCCAAACCGCCGAACAGGGTACACCCGCTGACCAGCAATTCGCGATGCAGGGTAATAACCGCATGTATCAAGGCCTGTATCAAACACAGGAAGCCGATTTCAGCATCCCCTGGAATTTTTCGCTGAATTATAATTACGGCGTAAACAAAGACAACCCCTTTGTAAGAACCGATTATTCAAACATGAACGGAGATTTTGGTTTTAACCTTACCAAAACCTGGAAATTTGCATTTTCGGGTTACTACGATTTGAAAGAAAAGAAATTTTCCGCTCCGCAAGTGACAGTCAGCCGTGATTTGCATTGCTGGATAATGAACTTTTCATGGAACCCGGTCGGGTCATATACCGGTTACCGGCTGGAAATACGTGTTAAGGCACCGACATTGCAGGACTTAAAAATCACAAAAACCAGTAACTTCTTTAGCGGCCGAAATTAGCGTGTTAACCGCGTACCAGTGGTTTATAGCAGGTATAATAGCAGTTGCGTTAACGGGCATCGCCATCGGAAGGATTCCCGGGTTGCGCATGAACCGGGCTACAATAAGCCTGGTCGGGGCGGTTGCTCTTATTGCAGCGGGAGCAATAAACAGGCACGACGCGTACGCGGCGATTGACTTTGACACGATAGCCTTATTATTTGCCATGATGGTGATTAATGTAAACCTGCATTTGTGCGGATTTTTTAAACTTATCGCGGTAAAAGTTGTTAGCTTTGCCAAAACACCCCGTCAGTTATTAACACTTACGGTCATTTCATCCGCTTTACTTTCAGCCTTATTTCTTAACGATACAATCTGCATCGTGTTCACACCGCTTATGCTTGAAATAGCGCTTACCCTGCGCCGTAACCCTTTGCCGTATCTTATGGCTGTAGCAACGGCTTCCAATGCCGGTTCGGTCGCAACAATCATCGGTAATCCGCAGAATATGATAATCGGGATGCATTCCGGTATCCCGTTTCTTGATTTCGCGGGGTATATGATTCCCGTTGCTGTGGGCAGCGTTGGCATTATCATTGTAGTTATACTGGCTGTGTACCGCGGTGAGTTTACCGCTGAGCAGTTTGTCATTCCCGAAAAACAGGAAGTAAAAATCTACCGGCCGCTTTTTATTAAAAGCAGTATCGCATCCGCTTTATTACTTGTATTGTGTATCGTCAATGTTCCTGTTTCAGTAGCTGCTTTGTGCGCGGCTTCGGTATTGCTTGTAACAAGGCGCTTAAAACCACAACGGGTTTTTGTAGAACTGGATTGGAGCCTGCTCGTATTTTTCTCAGGCTTGTTTGTTATTACCGGCGCGATGGAAAAAAGCGGATTGAGCGCCTTTGTTTTTCATCTTACCGAGCCGCTCACAAGCGGAGGTATTGCCCCGCTGGCATTTACGGGGGTTATTCTAAGCAATCTAGTATCCAATGTACCGGCGGTGATGTTGTTTGTACCTGTTGTGCCGCAGTTACAAAACCCGCAAATGGTATGGCTGACGCTTGCAATGGCAACCACACTTGCCGGTAATCTTACGCTGCTTGGCTCGGTTGCCAACCTGATTGTTGCCGAATCGGCAAAGCGGCGCGGCATAACGCTTGGTTTTGCAGAATACCTGAAGAGCGGTTTTATTATTGCACTGCTAACGACGATTTGGGGAGTTGTTTGGCTTGGATGGATATTGTAAAATTTGACACTCACCTTACATTGTGAAAATTAAATGAGGGTTGAAATACAAAAATAATCAGGTCGTCAAATAGTAATTATGGCTTCTTGGTAACTACTCAGCATATGTAAAATAAAGTCGGGTTCAGGTGTTTAACAAAAATTAGCAATTTAAAAAGGGCTGAGAAAGTTTTATCACTTATTCTCAGACTAAAGTCTGTGTATAGATGATGGAAATTAGTATTGATATGAGCAAAATAGTTATGAGTGTTGATAATATTGGTTAAAACAGCAGGTAAAAACCGCACGGAGTGAAAATTTGACCTTGTTTTTGAATCCGCAATGTGCAATTTTTGTTATATTAATATCTTAATAAAGAAAATCCCCTTGATGTATAAAAATATTGTTGCAGTTTTATTACTAGTAAGCCTTAATCTCACGGCACAAACCGTAATAGGTAAATGGCTATCTGAGTCGGCGGTCGGGCTTTGGGCATGGGCGGCGCTTTCAGTGCAGTTGCCAACGATGTATCGGCAGCTTACTATAATCCGGCAGGCTTAAGCAATTTAACATATCCGCAAATAGCCCTAATGCACGATGAGCGCTATGGCGGTATTGTTAATTATAACTATGGCGGAGTTGCTTTACCCTATAGCCCGGAACTTACTTTTGCCCTGACAGTTACCCGGATTGGTATAGACGGTATAGACGATACTCGTAATGCACTTGTGGATAGAACAACGGGCAAAGTAATTTATGATTTTGAAAACCCGTATGCTCGTATTGAACCATCCTTGGTAAAGGAAATAAGCAATCAGGATTGGGCTGTTTACCTGAGCGCGGCAAAAGTCTATAGTGATAATCTCAGCTATGGTATTAACGTAAAATTAATCAGCCGCAGCATTGGTGAATACTCGGCATTCGGTATCGGGTTTGACCTTGGCGCTTTATACAAGTATGATGAAAACCTTACCTTTGGGCTTTGCGCGCAGGATGTTACAACGACAATGGTTGCATGGAGCACTGGCAGAAACGAACTTGTTACGCCAACCGTAAAAGCTGGTACCGCTTATAATATGACGGCTATGAATGGTAAACTGCGGATTACTCCAGCCATTGACCTTGACGTGCGCTTTGAAAACAGGAATTATGCAACACAAATGCACGTTGGCCCGGTTAGCATCGACCCGCACGCGGGAGTGGAATTGACCTACAGTAATGCATTTGCAATACGCGCCGGGTATAATGATGTAAAACAAATGACCGTTGGCGCGGGAATAAAACTGCCCAAACTGAACATCGACTATACGTTTGCCCGTTTCGCGGCATCAGAAGATGACAGGCTTGATGATTCGCACCGTATATCGCTTATGCTTACCCTTGAAGAACTGCGGTTTGCAAGAAAATAGTAATGACCGGAACCCCTTCTAAGCGCCCCTCGTGGGATGACTATTTTCTAAAAGTTGCAATGCTTGTTTCGGAGCGTGCCACGTGCCCGCGTATGCATTGCGGCTGCGTGCTTGTCCGCGATAAAAAAATCCTTGCTACCGGGTATAATGGTTCGCCACCCGGTGAGCCGCACTGCGAAGATGAGGGATGCAGGCTTGTTGACAATCACTGCATTAGAACCATACATGCCGAGATGAACGCTATTTTGCAGTGCAGCGTACACGGTGTCTCAACAAAAGGTGCTTCGGCTTATGTTACTAACATGCCTTGCACGAATTGCGCGAAAGCCCTTATCATGGCGGGTATAAAAGATGTTGTCATCTTTTCGGATTATAAAGATTCGCTTGCCGATGAGTTTTTTGCAAACAGCGGCGTTACCCTAAAACGCATCCCCATACCCGGAAACACTATCAATTACGATATTGACAGTTTCTCCTCTATAAAAAAATAATAGCCACATTGTTGGAGAGCAGCGGAACAGTATTGCCTATTCTGCCTTAAGAGCTTTTACACCAATTAAATGCACTTAACGCGCAGGCGCAAAGTAAACGCCTGCCGGCATAGCTATTCCAGCCCTAGACGGGCTTCCGGACTTTCACTTATCATGGTAACATATTCATACACCGGGTATCTGATGCCGGGAAGTACCGAAATAGCATGATCAACGTGATATCATTTAACATTTGAGTACCACCGGGACTCTGACCGGACACCATATATTTGGAAGCAATAGCTAATTGTATAAATTTTTGATCTTCCCAAAAACTACACTAAAAAATCGTGTGAATCCGGAAGTTCAATTAAGTGAAAATCCTAAAGTCGAACTTATTGCCTCTTGCCGCAGAATTTCTATGCTGTTATATTGGGGTAAAGAATTGTAATTTTTGATGCATTACCTAAAACAAATACTCGATTATATCTTTATTATTGGCGCTGCCCAAGGCATCCTGCTTGCCGTTTTCCTGCTAAAAAAACAAGAAAACAAAACAGCTAACAGGATACTTGGCTGGACTATTATTGCCTTCGTTATCGAGTTGTTCATGGCTGTTTATATTAATAGCGGCATGTACTTGGTATTCCCTCATTTTATCGGTATCACGGCCGGATTTCCCTACCTGTACGGCCCTGGAATTTTTTTGTATGTTATCATGCTCGGACACAGGCGCGAGGGTTTCAAGCGGAAATACTGGCTGCACTACATTCCCTTTATTCTGGTTTTTCTAACTACTTTAGTAATATTTATCCCGGCGGATACCGCTTTTAAAATTGCGCTTTTTAACCCGGATTTTACTCCCCCGCTTTATATCACGGTTGTCGGTAATCTTATTCCTCTGCATGGCTGCACGTATGCAGTTTTAACCATACTGAAAAGCCGGCAGTTTAACAGGGCGATAAAAGATTCGTATTCAAATATCGATAAAATAAATTTAGGCTGGCTGACATTTCTTTCAAGCGGCGGGGCAATTGTTTGGGCTGTTGTTGTTGTTGCTTATGTGCTCGAGGGCGTTTCGGACAGTGGAATACCCGGTTATATGCTCATTTATTCGGCAATTTCAATATTAGTTTATACTATGGGATATAAGAGCTTGCGGCAGCCTGCTATACAAATTGAAGAACCTGGGCAAAATCCACGCGAGTTTGAGCCTGAAGCCGGTAAAGACACGCAGTATAAAAAATCCGGTTTGCAGGAAGAAGCAGCAAAGGCGTATCTTGAGCAGTTATTGCAGCAAATGGCAGATAATAAACCGTATCTTAACAATGAATTATCCCTGTCGGATTTGGCTTCCATGCTGAACATATCAACACATAACCTTTCGGAGGTAATTAACACTCGGTTAAACGAAAACTTTTACGATTTTGTGAACAAATACCGTGTTGAAGAGGTTAAACGGCTGATAAACTCAGGTGAGGGGCAAAAGTATAACTTGCTTTCACTCGGGTACGAAGCCGGATTCAGTTCAAAATCAGCGTATTATTCTGCTTTTAAAAAAGTTACCGGCTTAACACCCGCGCGCTACAAAGAGGCTGTCCTGTCAGAGGCTTAAGGATTTTTTTTATAACTCGTACGTTACCCCGATAACCGGGAGAGTGCTCCATTGCAGCATTTCATCCCGCTTGTTCTTTATTTCATTCCATTCATACGCGGCAATATTTTTTCTGCCGTAAGCATTCCACACGCTTAAATAAACCAGTAAATTAGAGCGTTCAAAGTTGAACCGCTTATCCACCCTTAGGTTGAGCGAGTGATAATCGGGCAGCCTTTTACTGTTAACCTCATTGACGTCTAACACTCCCTTGTGATTGTTTTCCGAAGCAGCCATATCAAACGGTGTATAAGGGGCACCGCCAGCATAGGACCAGCGGAGTTTGAATTCCCAGTTGCTGCCCGGTATATATCCGCCTTCTATGGTAAGATTCACACGGTTATCATACATTCTGTCGTACCAAGTATTATTATAGCCCCTGTATTTTGCTTTCGAGTAACCCAAGCTGAATAACCCGTAAATCTCATCTGCAAGTTTCTTTTGGATTAGCAGTTCTATTCCTTTGGAGACTGCCTTCCCGTTATCCTTCAATTCGGCGTGAGTAAGAAACAGCCCGTTTTTTATTACCTGATCGAACATGAACTCGGTTGGCTGCCGCGGATTCACAGGGAAGTTGCTATATTCTTTGTAATATCCCTCGAGACTGAGCCGGGTTGACTCGTTCAGCATCCTGCTCACCCCGAGAATATAGTGATCTGCCCGGGGGACAGATAAATTATTAAACGCATCATTCTGAGCCAGAATAAGGTTTGGTATTTGCTGATAGAATATACCGGCACTTGCGCTTATTCCGGTTTCCGCATCAGGCATATAGGTAACCGTTGCACGCGGGGCAATGGTAAACGACTTGTTAAAAGTAAAATAGTCTGCACGTAAACCGAAATCTGCTTTTAGTTTACTGAGCAGGCTAAGATGGGCAACGGCAAATAAAGCGGTTTTCATCTGCTTGAATTTTTTGTCAACAGTTAAAGCTCCGGTTGGATTGCCGAAATCATCCTGCCATTTTTCAAAAGTCATATCA
>JACPGF010000324.1:0-10248 GCA_016182615.1 Ignavibacteriales bacterium | reverse complement strand
CAAAGGTATTAAAGATAAATTTGTTTTCGAGCCCAGCCTCGAACATATTTCCTTTTGAAAGTGTAAATATGTTACTGTTCCGGAGGGTAATTTCATTTTCAGAAGACTTGTTGGAAAGCAAATGGTTTAGCGTTCTTGTCTCCGAATAGTCACGGTCATATCCGCTGTACGAATATGAGAGTGCCGTGTTTGAATACCCGCCGGTGCCGCGTACATTTTGCCAGTTAACACCAAATACATTTGATGAACCCTTGGAAGTACCGTAAACGAATGACTCGGCCTTTACCGCATTTTTATACTCCAAATCAATATCGTCTATTGAGAGTACATTTAGAAAGGTGAGTTTGTTTTGTTTGTCAACATCAACAACAATTTTTCCCTGCATATCGCCATATTTTGGCAAAGCGCCTCCGGTTTGCGCGGCATCCATAATTAAATCGAGATAGCTTTTGCTTGCAGACACCATGTAAGAGGCGTTTTTACCCAACGGGCCTTCGAGCGATGCACCAAAGCCGGACATGCTCAGGTCAGTCTGGAATTCTGTCTTTTCCCGGCTGCCCTCCCTGAAATTAATCTCCATTACCGAAGAGAGCCTGTCACCAAAAGCGGGAGAAAATCCGCCGGTGAGGAAATTGACATCTTTTACATAATACAGGTTTATTAATCCAATCGGGCCATCCGATGAGCCCTGAACCGGAAAGTGGTTAATGTTCGGTATTTCGATATTATCAAGATAATAGCTGTTCTCCACCGGGCTTCCACCGCGGACAATAAGGCTGTTCCGTTGATCGTTCACTTTTGCGACTGAGGGCAAACTGAACAAGACGCGTGAAACATCGCCGGCGGTGCCGGGCGAGCGCCGCACTTCTTCGGCCGAAAAATTAGTCATGCTGATGGGCTTTTGCTCCGTGGCGTTAAAGTAACCCGCGCTCACAACAACATCCGACAATTCGACTGGAACGGCGGTAAGCCCCGCCTCTGCCGAGGTTACCCTGTCCGGGCGGATAACAACGTCCGTGTATGTTGCAGTTTGATACCCTATGCAGCTAAAACTAATAGTATATGTTCCCGGCGGTATGTTTTTAATCTCGAAGGCACCGTTCTCACCGGTAACTCCGCCGGTGTTAATCTTTTTAATAACAACGGTTACCCCGGGTAGAAATTGTTTATTTAGTTTATCGGTAACTACTCCGCGAAGTGTTCCTGAACCAGTTCCTTGATTTGCAGCAAAAATAAGCTGTGCGAAAAGCACAATGGTAAATAATTCTTTTTTCATAGATTTCTTTCTTGTTAATAAATATGGCTGCAAAACTATCCGGTTTTAATAACGTATTCGCCTTTTTCGATGGGAAAATACCTTTGTAGGCCGGTAATGTGGTTTTATCCGGTGGGGAACAACAAAAAACGCGTAGATAGAACCGGTTTTAGTTGAATTCTGTGCAAGCAGGCAGCATCCCCGCATATTGCAAAGGATTTGTGTTTGGATTTTTTATAAACTAAATTTATACCGTAAAATAATTGAAGGATAAAGTCATGTCGAAGTTGATATGGAAACACACGTATGATATTGGGTTAGAAGTAATTGACAGTCAGCATAGAATTCTCGTCGATCTCATAAATGACCTTTATGAGGCGAATTCAACAGGAGCAGCCGGTCAGGTAGTTGAGGATGTATTTATAAAACTCAGCGATTATACACATTATCATTTTTCTTCTGAAGAAGATATGCTAAAGCTATACAGATACCCCAAATTGGAGGAACATATTGCCGAGCATGAGGGATTCCGCCAAACAATTAAAAAGTTAAAAAGTGAAACAAAAGGTGGAAATATTATTTTAAGCCTTAAAACTATCGATTATTTGAAGGACTGGACAATTAATCATATTCTTGGAACAGACCGGGAATTTGGCGAGTTTGTCCGTCATAGAGAAACGAATGATTAATATGTGTGTTTTTTAGAAGTCCCTCCTTTTGAGAGGCTGTGCTAAAACTCGAAACAAACACATGATTATACAATTTCATACGTATTTTGGGTGTATATGCAAAACATCTGCATATATATACATTTTGTCGGAGTTTTAACACAGCCTCTTGAAGGGAGGGTGTTCGCTGTGGTGAAGCGGGGGAATCATTTTTAGGCAATGTTAATGCCGCTAAAACAACCTCACCCCTACCCCGCTTTTCTTCAACTGCCTGTAAGCAACAATTTCCCAAAATTGGGTTGTTAATGTTAATAAGCGCTGTTTTAGTATATTAAATTGTGTTTTTTTAACTATGGAAGATGATGAAACAGTTCAGTAATCAGGATATTATTACATACTACGACAGAACAGAGCCGCATTATAAAATCTGGTGGAAGATGAACGACAGCATGGGGCTGCACTATGGTTTGTGGGATAAGGGGATTAAAAAGCTACCCGACGCTATTATGAACATGAATGTTCAGCTTGCAAAACTTGGTGAAGTAAAAAAAGCACACCACGTGCTTGATGCGGGATGTGGGATTGGCGGATCAAGCATATATCTTGCAAAAAATATTGGCTGTACGGTAATTGGAATAACCTTAAGCGAAAAACAGGTTCGCAGGGCAACTGCCAATGCCGGGCGGCATGGCGTGCAGGACCGGGTGACCTTTAAGGCAATGGATTATACTGCCACCTCATTCCCCGACAACACTTTTGACATTGTTTGGGGAATTGAAAGTATTCAAACTGCCGGTGATAAGGCTGCATTTTTTAAGGAGGCAGCCCGCATCCTGAAACCCGGTGGCCGGGTGCTGATGGCTGATGTATTTAAATCGTATGCGTATAATATCGATGAACAAGTCCTGCTGCAAAAGATGATTAACGGGTGGGCCATGAGTGATTTATTAACACTTGAACAACTACACGAAGCAGCCTTGCCGTTTGGGCTGAAACCCTTTAAGGACAGGGATATTACAAAAGAAGTGTACCCCTCTGTGCTGCGCTTGCTGCTAATTGCTTTTCCGGGGACAATAGGTACATGGCTTTATATGGTTTACCGGCGCACTCATCATTTTGCCGAGAAACACTACGAAACCTGTTTTGCCCAATATTTTGCATACCGGAAAAAACTCTGGAAATACCGCCTTGCATCGTGGCAGAAGCAATAGAATGAATCGTTAATGAAATTGGCCGGAAGATACCGGTCTTTTTTTATGTTTACAGAACAGGGGTTTAAATAACCAACAAACAACAGGCTTTAGCCATTAAATTTTGCTAAAAATTTCAAATAAATATCCAGTGGCTTGGCATCCACTCCCTCGGGGAAAGCATGTGGTTAGACCGGTTGGGATTCCTCAGACTATGGATATCCATTACTTCGTGAAAGCCTGAGGCTGTGAGATGGAAAATATTTTGGATGGGGGCGGAGTAGTTACGTATATACTTATGTACCCGCCTTAGCGAAGGTTTTTGCTCATCAGAGTACAAAATTTAGTAATAACCATACAAAAGGTTATAGAGCCGAAAATAGTTATTTCCGTACAAAGGGAATGGAAAAAACCGATCCGGATGGGGAAGATTCCATTGACAGTTTTCCGCCCAATTGTTCAGAAAGAGCTGAGACAAGCGGTAAGCCGAGTGTGTTGTTATCGTCAACAACATAGTTTTCAGGCAAACCCTTTCCGTTATCTTTCACGCACATATTCATATGGTTTTCATCGGTTTCTAAAAGAGTTATCTCAAGCACAGGTGAAGAAATTCCGGAATACGCGTGTTTGAAGGCGTTGGTTACTAATTCGTTCAGTATTAATCCGCAGGGAGACATCTGGTCTATAGACAGATGCGTATCTGAGATATTAAGCCGTACATCTACAGGTATCGTATTGGTACTAAATGTATTGCGAAGAAAACCAATTAGGTTTGAAATGTAACTTTTTACACTGATCTTTTCGAAATTCTTTGTTTGATACATTAACTCGTGCACAATGGACATTGCTTTTATACGGTTGCGGCTGATGCCTAGAACCTCGACAATTTTCTCATCGCTGATAACATTAGCCTGCAGATTAAGTAAACTGGTAATAACCTGAAAATTGTTTTTAACACGATGATGAATTTCTTTTATCAAGACTTCCTTTTCCCTTAGTGACTGTTTAATAAGTTCTTCTGTCCTTTTCCTCTCGGTGATATTACGGACAGTACTCATTATCTGTGAGGGGTTTCCTTCCTGATTGTAGATAATTTTTGAAGAAACTTCAACAGGGAATTTTTCACCGAATTTATCCATCGCAACGGATTCAAAAAACACCTTCCCGGTTTGCATAAGTTGGCCAAGCAGCTGAAAAACGGCGGGGCGTACTTCTTCGGCAAAATGTTCAAAAACGTTTACCCCGATAATCTCATCCGGGGAATTGTATTTGTGTAATTCGGCTTTTTGTTTATTGGCAAAAAGTGTTACTCCCTGCAAATCGGTTACAATAATTCCATCACCGGATGTTTCAATTAGGGTGCGGTACAACAACTCGCTTGCCGCCTTGGCCTTTTCCATTTCTTTCCGCTGCGTAATATTTGTAACAACAACAACAAAATGCTGTTCATAAGGCCTGTAGGCCGAAACAGAAAAGAATCTATTTAACGACGGGACAAAATCCTCGAACTCAACCGGCTCACCGGTTAGGGCTACTTTCCCGTATCGCTCAATCCAGGAAGCGTCCAAATCGGGCAGCAGCTCCCGCACGGTTTTCCCGATAATCTCATTGTTTTTAAGCCCGGTTGCTTTTTCAAAAGAGGCGTTAGTTTCAATAAAACGGTAATCAGCCGGTTTCCCTTCTTCATCAAGGATAATTTTGTGTAAAGCAACTCCCTGCTCCATTGTAGCAAACAATTGCCGGTATTTATCCTCGGATTGCAGCAATTTCCGTTCGGTTTGTTGGCGCAGATTAATTTGCTGCAACAACTCTTTGTTTGTTAATAAAAGAGATTCGGTTCTTTCGTTTACTGCCCGTTCGAGGTTTTTTTTATAGTTATACAATATGCTTTTTGTCAATTCGGTTTCCGTAACATCCTTAACGATAACACGAACCGCCACGGGTTGGTTATGGTTATCAGTCTCGAGATTGCATGTTAATGCATACGCTTTACTACTATCGTGAGCGGGTGATATGTAGCAAGTGCCCGTTTTTTGCCCTGCAAAAGTAAGTTGTAAATATTCTAATAAACCATCAAGCAAGGATGTGTTAAAATAGTCGAGCAGGGAAGTGCGTGTCATCGATGCCGTGGCAGCTGGAAAAAGTTGATGTGCCTTTTTGTTTGCAGTTAAAATGGTATATCCGGGGTCAATTATTATATAACCGACCGGTGCATTCTCGTATAACGTGTAAAAATATTCAAGTTTAGCCGATAAAGCGGAACTATCATCAACCATTTTACTATGGAGCAACTTGAGTTGAGACATGTGGTCTTCAATTGCAGGGAGTAACTCATTTCCCGAGGAGCTGTTATTGTTTACAGTTAGTTTTTCAATCAATTCCGTAATTTCATCAATACGCGCATTAAAAGCTTCCTGTTGCTTACTTGAAGATTCCGGATCGTTGTTGATTAATTGAGCAGCAGCCATATTATCGGAATTCATCTTGTTCATAATTGCCGGAGAAATAATAGTCTAAATAAAAAACAGTAAAATTTGTTCAACCGCCGGGGAAATGAGTTTTTTAAACCGGGCGTTTGAGAAGCAGACAAAATGATTAAAAACTGCCGGAAGAAAAAAAAGATTGATTCTTCCGGCAGGTAAAAAACTATTCGGTAAATTTCTTGAAAATAACCGTGGTATTATGACCGCCAAAACCAAAAGCATTGCTGATTGCATAATCAACATTACGTTCCTGAGTTTTGTTAAATGTGTAATTCAAGTCACATTCCGGATCGGGGTTTACGAAGTTTATCGTTGGAGGTATTTGTCCCGTACGGACTGCATGAATCGCTGCAATTGCCTCGACTGCACCCGCAGCACCAAGCAGGTGTCCGGTCATACTTTTTGTTGATGAAACATTCATTTTGTACGCGTGCTCACCAAAAACCGCTTTAATTGCCTTGGTCTCGGCTATATCACCCAGCCCGGTTGAAGTACCGTGCATATTAATGTAATCTATTGCTTCGGGCTGTAGTTGGGCAAGTTCAAGTGCGCGTTTCATGGCAAGAAAAGCTCCTCTCAACGTAAATTTTAGCGCCGCGGCGTTTCGCGTGTTCATAGTCTTCAATAATTAAACATCCTGCACCCTCGCCCATAACAAAACCATCCCTTGTTGCATCAAACGGCCTGCTTGCTGTTTCGGGTGACTCGTTTCTTGTTGAAAGAGCGCGTGATGAGTTAAAGCCGGCGATACCAAGCTCGCAGATACTTGCTTCCGCGCCGCCGGAGATAATGGTATCTGCCATGCCTGCCTTAATAAGCAAAAAAGCATCAATCATGTTGCTGTTTGCTGTGGCGCAAGCCGAAACGAGGCAGTGATTGGGGCCCTTAAAGCCATATTGTATCGAAATATGCCCTGAAGCTATATCGGGGATAAGCATCGGGATAAAAAACGGGGATACCCTGTTGGGGCCCTGTGTACTATTAATAACAGCCTGTTGATAAAAAGTCTGGATACCGCCAATCCCGCTGCCGATAATAACACCGGTGCGTTCCCTGTCTTCGACAGCCATTTGCTCCGGTTTTAATTCCGCATCGGCAATTGCCATTTTGGCGGCAGCCATAGCAAACTGGCTAAACGGGTCCAACCTGCGGGCTGCTTTTTTATCCATATAATTATTAGCATCGTAACCTTTTAACTCACAAGCAAATTTTGTTTCGGTTTTCGCAGTGTCGAAATGCGTAATAGGGGCTCCGCCGCTTTTACCGGCGATCAGGTTTTGGCAGTACTCTTCAACAGTTAAGCCTATCGGGGTTAAAGCGCTTATTCCTGTTACAACAACACGTTTTGAACTTAACATCAGTTACTTTCCTTTACATTTTTGGAATTCAGAATCCTAATCTACTAAAATTCAGTAAAATAACTTCAAAATTTTGGATAAGGAGCTTTTTTTTGAGGATGGGGAAAAGGTAATCAGTCTAAAATTCTAATACCCGGTTTTGTTTACTTTTACTGTTTTTTTTATAACAACTACCTAAGTATTAAGCTGAGAGCAATGGAATTGAAATGAATCCGGGGGCAATTGTAAAAGGAACCGTATGAATGGCTGCTGGAAATGTAATATATTAAAGACCCGCCGATATTCGGATTGAGCCCCATTCCCGGCAAAGAAATCTAATTTATATATTTCATCAAGATTTTAGTCGGTACTGTTTTTTTTTCTGGCTATTGGATGGAAAAAATGTATTAGTTTTGTATAGTTCTTTGTAAGGGTAACTTTAATATTAACTATTGGAGAATGTATGAGATTTCATCTATTTGTCATTTTCATTTTTTGCTCATTTGTAAATCTTTTTTCACAGGCTGGTTCAACCGCGTTTTCTTTGCCCGAGATACAGATGTCCACCCTCATGATGGGGGCAGGCGGCTCCGGTGTGTCTCTGCCAATTAATGATGCAATCGGTTACTATATTAATCCCGCGCAACTGGGTATTAACCCTCAAACGCAATTCAGTTTATATCAGATGACAGAAAAGGCCAACTGGCTCAAATTTTTTGTCTCTGATATGACCATTAGTAATAACGCTGCGAGCGTGCAATACGATTTGCATAATTCACTTTGGGGTCTGCCCTTGTCTTTTGGTGTGGGATACATGCATACTAAACTTTCCTATGGAAGATTTGTCCGCACTTTTGAAACAGGGCCTGAAGTGTTAGGTTATTACTATCCAAGTGACCAGTTTACTGGTATTTCATTTGCAGCCGGATACCACTCATGGTTTGATGCCTCTTTGGGTATAACCAGAAAATCCTGCGTTTCCTCTCTGTATTCAAATGCTGAAATGAGAATTACAGCATACGATTTTGGCGGCATGTTCAGGTTGCCATATTCTTTTAATGATGTTGCCGTTGGTAATACTCTGTCAATTATTCCTAAAACAAGCTTTACGGTAGGCACTGCAATAACAAATGTTGGTGATGATGTGGAATACAATAACAGCGGGTACAAAGATCCTTTGTCGAGAAAGTCTTATCTTGGATACACTGTTCACATTGGGGCTGACATTCGATCGGGAGAAAACAAAATAAATTTCTTTGAATACTATTTTACCGCCGAAGCCGATGCCTATTTGGTGAAGAGAGATACAACAGGCAGATTTACTTATACCGGAGTTTATTACGGGCTGCGCCCCCTTGAAAATTTAATCGGGTTGCGACCGACTAAGTATGTATCAGTACACAATGGACATGTGTTAAGCTTTTTTGAAACGGTTTATTACAGTACAGGAACAGAACGAACCGGCAGTATAAACTCTTTAATCCGTTCCTCAGATGCCTTGGTAATCTCCACGGAAGGCCTTTCGAAAATTTTAGCGGGCATAACCGGCAACAAAGTGTTAGGCCTTATCGCTAATCATCTGGTTTTTGAGTATCATAACAGCACGGTTCATTTTGCATATCCGGAAGAACCATATTCCGGCATCGGTGATTCTGATTTTAAGGGCATTGTGTTTAGGTTGAAAAACTTCAATCTGTTCTTCTAAACCGCTTAACACGGATTACTTGCCGGACAAATATTTTAATTTGATATGTTGGGCATTTTCATTTGAAAGTGCCCATTTTAACTAGACCTTGGAATAGTAATACTACACCTTTCTCCAGTGGATAATGCCACCGGCACATTGATTCCGGTTGAAAGGCAATGCCCCGTGAGATGAACCCCCCCTTGTGCAAAATAGGCCATGCGAACGGTCATCGGTACCCCATTTTTCATCATTTGTGCAAATGATTATATGAGCCCAAAAACAGGGTAAAAAAAATGGGTAAGAAACTTGCTTTAATCCTTAACACTTTCTATCTTACTATTTGTTAGTTTGAGCTTATTAAGTTCCCCTCATTGTTAGAGCAGAATGTCCAAGTATATAAAATTGAATTTGTTGTGTGCGACGCGATTTCATGCATAAGTGTTGTGCTAATAATAAATATTGTGTGTGATTTTTAGGGAATCGAAAACAGTGTAGATGTTACGGTTCCTGCCCAATTGAAAAAAATATAGTAACTTCTCTAAAATAATTGAAGGATTTGTATGAAACAGAGAGTTCGTACGGTACTTGTATTGTTCTTATTCCTGATAGGGTGGGTTCAAGCCCAAAGCATTGCACTACAGCCACCCAGCGGGTATGACAATAGTTCATCTATACCAAAAATAATTGTAAAACTGTTTTTTTCACCGACTGACAGCCTTATTCTTAACACGGGAGACACCATTCGGGTCGCTACAAAATTTGTTGTAGGCTCGTCAACCGGTAACTATAATTTAGGTGAGATATCACTTGACCCGGGTACAAAACGATGGGCTTTCAAGCCGGGCAGCGCCCCCCTCAATTTGTCAACGGGGCGGTATTATGGTTTAATAACCAATGCCGCGGAGAGAACATTGGCCGGTATTCAAGCAAGTGCCAATTCCAGTGCAACTATCAAGTATTCTAATGAAGTTCAGTTCGTGGTTGAAGCACAAAACGCCCCCTCGGCAACCGAACCACGAAGCAATATCACCACAAGTACTCCAACCTTTAAGTGGAACGCCATCCCCGGTGTAACGGCTTATTGGATAATTGTATCAAGTACTCCATTCACGGTAAAAACGGTAAACGGCAATCCGCAGGTGCAAAGCCGCCGCGACCAGCGCGATCTGCCCACGCCGGTCGTCCCGGCCATCGACGTGGAGCTCAGCCCGCCCGCGGGCATGCGCGACCGCCTCAAGAAAATGGGACCCGTGGCTTTCGCCCAGTGGGTCCGCAAGCAGAAGCCCCTGCTGCTGACCGACACCACCTTGCGCGACGCCCATCAGTCGCTCTTGGCCACGCGCGTGCGCAGCTACGACATGCTGCGCATCTCGCCCTTCATCGCCCAGCGGCTTTCTTCGCTTTTCAGCCTGGAAATGTGGGGCGGCGCCACCTTCGACGCTTCCATGCGCTTCCTCCAGGAAGATCCCTGGCAGCGTCTGGCCCAGTTGCGCAGCCAGGTGCCCAACATCCTCTTCCAGATGCTCCTCCGCGCCGGCAACGCCGTGGGCTACACCAACTATCCCGATGATGTGGTCCGCCGCTTCGTCCTGGGCGCTGCCGAAAACGGTATTGACGTCTTCCGCATT
>JACPGF010000316.1:1877-5265 GCA_016182615.1 Ignavibacteriales bacterium | reverse complement strand
AAGGGGGCAATTCCTCCGCCTATGCAGGAAAAGAAGCCTGATAAGACAAAAACTCCGGTACTTGATAATTTCGGACGCGACCTTACGAAACTTGCCATAGATGACAAACTCGATCCGGTTGTTGGAAGAGACAAAGAAATTGAACGGGTTGCGCAGATTTTAAGCCGCCGTAAAAAAAATAATCCGGTGCTTATTGGTGAACCGGGAGTTGGTAAGACGGCAATTGCCGAGGGATTGGCAATTCGTATCGTGCAGAAGAAAGTTCCGCGTATTCTACAGGATCAACGCGTCGTTACCCTCGATCTTGCAGGACTTGTTGCAGGTACCAAGTACCGCGGGCAGTTCGAGGAGCGTATGAAAGCTCTGATGAACGAACTCGAAAAGGCAAAAGATGTAATACTTTTTATTGATGAGCTGCATACTATTGTTGGAGCGGGTGGTGCTTCGGGGTCATTGGATGCATCGAATATGTTCAAACCGGCTTTGGCCCGCGGCGATATACAGTGCATCGGCGCAACTACTCTTGATGAGTATCGGAAGTTTATTGAAACTGATGGTGCTCTCGATAGACGCTTTCAGAAAGTTATGGTTGAACCGCCTTCGTATGAAGAAACCCTGCAGATTCTTAATAACATTAAAATAAAGTACGAGGAACATCATCACGTCAAATATTCCGATCAGGCTATTGAAGCGGCTGTTAAATTAAGTAACAGGTATATTACCGACCGTCATTTACCGGACAAAGCAATAGATGTTTTGGATGAAGCCGGATCCCGCGTTCACATGGGTAATTTTGAGGTACCTCAGGAAGTTTTAACACTTGAAGAGGAGATCGAAGCGGTACGGCAGGAAAAGGCTTCGGTAGTTAAAAGACAGGATTATGAAGAAGCAGCACGGTTGCGTGATAAAGAGCGGAGGCTGCAATCTGATTTGGAACTTGCCAAACGTGAATGGGAAAACCGGACAAAAGATGTTGTTTACGATGTTTCGGAAGAGGACATTGCCACGGTTGTTGCAATGATGACCGGCATTCCGGTTAACCGCGTAGCACAGACTGAATCCCAGAAACTCCTGCACATGGAAGAGGCTTTGAAAGGCCAGATTGTTGGCCAGGATGAGGCAGTAAATAAACTCACGAAAGCCATTCGCAGGGCACGGGCCGGGTTAAAAAGCCCTAACCGTCCTATCGGCAGTTTCATATTCCTTGGACCCACGGGTGTTGGAAAAACTGAATTATGCAAGGTGTTAGCACGATACTTGTTTGACTCGGAAAGCGCACTTATCAAAATCGACATGAGCGAGTATATGGAAAAATTTGCAGTCTCCCGCTTGGTTGGAGCGCCTCCGGGATATGTTGGTTATGAAGAAGGCGGACAGTTAACCGAAAAAGTGCGCCGTAAACCATATTCTGTTGTGCTGTTCGATGAAATCGAGAAGGCACATCCCGATATTTTCGGCATACTTTTACAAGTACTGGATGAAGGTGTATTAACCGATAGTCTGGGTAGAAAAGTTGACTTTAAGAATACGATAATTATCATGACATCAAATATTGGTGCCCGTGACATTAAATCGATATCTTCTTTCGGTTTTAATCAAAACGCTGAGCAGGACGGATATTCTTCGATGAAGAATACCGTTGAGGACGCGATGAAAAAGTTATTTAGTCCTGAATTCCTGAACCGCCTTGATGAAGCGATTGTTTTCCGCGGTTTAACGAAAGAAGACATTCTGCAGATTATCGATATTGAGATAAGAGATTTGATGGTTAACATCAAAGAGAATAAAATGACCTTAGTTCTCGATGAATCAGCCCGCCTGTTTCTCGCGAGTCAGGGGTTTGATCCGAAATTCGGTGCGCGCCCGTTGCGCAGGGCTCTGCAAACGTATGTTGAAGATGCCATCGCGGAGGAAATTTTAAAGGGAGCATTCAAAGAAGGTGCCCGTATTGTTGCAAAACATTTCGAGGGTACTGAGCATTTAATATTTATTGAAGAAGAGGCAAAAAGTGCAAATGAAGAACTGCCTCAGCAAAACCTGAGTTAAATTTCATTTTTTGAACAGGGATTGAAGAAATTCAATCCCTGTTTATTGTAATGTGCCTAAATGCCATGTTAAAAATGGTGCGCCTCATTTTTTTATTCCCCCTTTCGTTTTTAATTTGTGTTCACTAATTATTTAGAAAGTATCTTATGCTCCTATCACAAACCGAAATAGAGACAAAACTTGCCGAAGTTCCAAGCTGGAAATACGAAGGAACCGAACTGGTTAAAGAATTCACTTTTACCGACTTCATAGCCACTATTGCATTCGTCAATAAAGTTGCAATTTTTGCCGAATCCATGAATCACCATCCCGATCTTTGTATCCATAAATGGAATAAATTAATAATTACTGTTTCTTCACATGATGCAGGCGGAATCACTGAACGCGATTTTTCACTAATAAAGAAAATAGAAATGTTAGGATAAAGAATCCATGCTTTTGGAAAAAGTGCTGCATCTTTTCCGGGAACTAATAAATAACGATTTACTTTACGAAATAATTCTGTGCATAATCGTTTTCTTAATTTTCATTTTATTCTCGAGAGTCTTTGGATTTATCGTCCGGAAATTAGTTAAACCGGTAGTTGAGAAAACAAAAACCCAGCTTGATGATATAATTGTTGAAATAGCTGTTGTCGGTGTTCGACGGCTGCTTATCCTTTTTGGTGCTTATGTATCGTTGATGATTTTTAAGAACGGATTGGATATAATTGAAATTACCTCGAACAAATCCCTTATACAAAGACATCCATATCTCCATAATACGGTCAACTTTATTGAAAACAGCTTATTTATTATTGGAACCATACTGTTCCTCTTTATTTGCGGAAAGCTTCTTTCGTTTGGGTTAGATTGGTATGCCGAAAGAACCAATGCAAATGAGAATAAGGATCTGAGCGGAAGCTTGTTCCCGCTTTTTAAAAAAGTTGCGATGCTGCTGTTATCGATGCTCGCGGTTGCTATTGTCCTTGCAAAATTTCAGATAGATATCAGTGCATTTGTTGTTTCTCTTGGTGTGGGCTCTCTCGCTATTGCTTTAGCAGCACAGGATACAATCTCGAACATGATATCAGGTTTTATAATCATGGTTGACAGGCCGTTTAGAATTGGTGACCGCATCAAAATTGGCACTGAAATTAATGGTGATGTTGTGCTCATTGGTATCAGAAGTACAAAAATCTTAGATTTTGATAAAAACTTCCTTATTGTTCCTAATAACGATATTGTCAAATCGAGAATTATCAACATGACGTATCCAACAAACCTGACAAGAGTAGTTGTTGATTTCTCAATAGGATATGGCGAAGACTTGGACCGGATTAAAAAAATTGTTTTTGATATTA
>JACPGF010000316.1:0-1821 GCA_016182615.1 Ignavibacteriales bacterium | reverse complement strand
TAATGACGAGGGGATTGATAAAGAAGAGGGGAATATGCCTGAAGTATTCCTTATGAAGATGGCTGATTCAGCGCTCGAAATGCGGTTGACTGCAAAGACTGCTGACTATAGGCTTGCCTTTGAGGTTTCTTGCAGGTTACGTGAAAACATTTACAAGAAATTCAACGAGGAAGGTATTGACTTTCCATTTCCTCACCGGGATTTACGGATTATTAAAACAAAGACAGAAAAACTAGCTGACTAAAAAATCATCTGCTTTTATTGTAATTTCAGGCAGTTCCAGACTTTGGTTTAATTTCCATTGTAAGGATTTACCGAGCTGTTCCAGCGAGTTGTAAGATTTTAAATAATAGACCGAAACCTGATGCCGGTTTTTAATTATCCAGTTTAAAGTTGTTTTTATTTTTTCAAGGTCTTCTTCACCGGGTGTCACTTCCCTTATAATAACTCCGTTATAAAAATCTTCAAGTGCCGAATGGAAATTTCTTTCTGAATTAATCAAATAATTGTTCACGAAAACACGACCCTGTAGAAGTAACACGTAATCAGTTCTTTGAGCAGTGTGGCTAACCTCGAACAAAACATTTGCACGGTTAACAGGTTCGGTAAGCAACGCCGATTTTTGAATTTGTGCCATCACCATTTGCACTAGTTCTTTTACTTCCTGCGCCTTTTCAAATTTCAAATCATCCGAGTATCTTTTCATTTTATTCAGTAAACGGTCTAAGGCTGTTTGGTTTTTACCTGCCATAAAGTCGAATACCCGTTCCAATTCCGCATTGTATTCACCGCTGTCTTCATGCTCGCATGGTGCTGTGCACCTCTCAATTTCTGCCAGGAAACAGGCTTTCCCTTTTTTAAATTCCTTGTCATTACACTCACGAATTGCAAATATACGATTAATCAGATCGAATAATTCCGCGGCTTTTCTGCGGTTAATAAATAAGCCAAAATAGTCGTTCCCGTCAAACAGCATATCATTTGTAATGGAGATTGAGGGGAAGGGATGCGAGTTATCGACTTTAAGAAAATACTTTTCGCGGTATTTTTTAAGCTGCACGTTCATCCGCGGGCCGATAAGTTTTATCAGTTCCGCTTCCAGGAGAAAAGCAGTCAGTTCGGTTGCAGTTTGCTGTACTTTTACCTGATCGGCTTTTTTTATAATACGTTTTGTTTTTCCTATGGCAGAAGGAGAAATATATGAACGCAAGCGGTTTTGCAGCGATTTTGCCTTACCTATGTAAACAATTTGCTTCTTCTCATTTAAAAAATAATAGACACCCGGTGCATCGGGGATAAGACCAAGCCCGGCCATTAATTTCGGCTTTTTAACGGAGAGGGTAAACGGTGCTGCGGCGGTAAACTGATAGTTGATTAATTCCTTGAGTGTGTTAACTTCCATTTTCTGCAATTGTTTCATTTCCCTCGGTTTTTAACTTCAAATGAAATGCTACGGAGCCGAGGGACTTGCTCTTTAGCTCAGGGTACAGCCTGCGGGCTAGCTTTAGGGTACAGACATTTAATGGCTGAAAATGCTCAATACCAGCGCGGTGAAATTCGTGGCGCAAAAATCCAAGGTCAAATTGCAAATTGTGACCTGTTAATACACAACCTTCCATAAATGCCAAAACATCTTCAGCCGTATCGGCAAAAGACGGTGCCATATCTACATCATCATCGGTTATTCCAGTAATTTCGGTAATGTGAGAGGGAATTGAGCATCCCGGGCTAATAAAACTGCCAAAGCGGTCAATAAGTTTACCGTCTTTTATTTTTGCCATGCCAATTTCGATAACCCGGTTCCGCTCCGGGCTCAGTCCG
>JACPGF010000319.1 GCA_016182615.1 Ignavibacteriales bacterium | reverse complement strand
TCCCATGCGCTGCCATAATCGCCATACACAGACATAAAAATTTTATCAAGATAAAAATGCCCGAACTGTGCATCGATATCGCGGAAGAGTGGAAATCTATAGGTTAGATTAAGCCAGGCGACTTCATTTCCGCTGACCGCGTAAAATGGGTACGCCTTCATACCGATTAAGCCGCCGAGATAAAAATCAAAGAAATCCGGTACAGTCGGGCCAAGGATAGTACCTAAACGCATTCTCGCAGTTATCGTCTGATTTTTAAAAGGTGCTAAACCAAATGATGTATTAAGCTCGAAGCGGTGAAAATCATAATTATTATATACTGACTTAAGTATGCCATCCTCGTAACTGTAATTGCCTTCCGGATTGAACTTGTTCTTTTCAAAGTTATACTTAAGCTCAGCATGGAACCCTTTAGGATTAATATCCGAGTGGAGGTATGGAGATTCAACCTCAGTAGTAAATTTTACTTCAAGGTTGTTCGACAATAAATAGGGATCAGAAAATTCAGAGACCAGCGCATTTAATACCGGAATAACAAAACTGCCAATAGTTGCCGTATATTTGCTGAATGAATACCTGACCGAAACTTCATTTCCGCGTGCAAATACGCGGTGCCTGGCTGCTAACCCGACTTCAAAAAGATTATATGTTACATCGGTTTTTGTCGATGGAAACTCCTCGATACTGACAGTAACAGGTGATTTTCTACTGATACTAAACAGATCAAGAGTGAACTGTGGCTTTATACCAAGTTCAAATAGACCGGGGAAACGGTTCCGGTAATCAAACGCAAAGAACACATCACGCTCCATCCGTGCGTTAAGTGTTGCACCGCCAAAAATGCTGTATCTGTCCAACATATCTGTTGAGCTGATATAAACTCCAGGCTTTAATTTTTCAAGAAAATTGCTTGTCGTATTATAATTATCAACCCGCAATACAGGAAAGAATGTCATCTTTGTAAATGCTCCACTGTATTTATCAGTTTTATACGATGGAATTTGCTTATCGTTGTAGTTTTGTAATCCGGGTAAATCGAATCGCGAAATATCACCATTTGGAATAGTCTGATTTAATGGAGGATTCTCCGTAACAATATAACTGCTTGTATCACCGATGCTTTTCTGTTCCCCCTTTTCCAGGTAAAACAGTTTATACCCGCTTGCAGTATAACCGGAATAGACCAGGTTGCCATTGTCATCAAAAGAAGGCATAAATGCGCCGCCGGTTACATTTGTAATTTGCTCAGTTTTACCGGTTGTATTATTCATACGGTAAATGTTGTAAATACCGGTCCTGTCTGAAGCAAATACAAGATTCCCATCTCTATCAAATGCGGGGTTACGGTCATCCGATTTCAAATCAACAACAGCTTCTACTTTACCCCCGTCAACCGGAACCCGGACTATATCACGTCCATGCTCATAGGCAAAATCGAAATAGACAAATTTCCCATCTGGAGAAAATAAGGGATTAAAAACCTGTTCACCTGAGGTATAAAAAGTAAGTTGCTTTGGGTTCTCGCCGTCAATACCAATAATAGAAAGATTCCCCGTTCCATCTTTCTGAAATGAATACGTTATAAGCTTTCCATCGGGTGAAATACAAGGCTGTGTGGCTCTTAATCCTTTTGTCAGTCTGCTTTCTTTCGATGAATCGATATTATAGACAAAAATATCATGCACGTTAGCCCAACCGGGGTTATCCTCAGAAAGTTTCGCGTAGAGGATTTTTCGCGTATTGGGAAGTTTTGATATAGTAGAGCGTATGCCACCGGTTACCAATTTTTCTTTACCCGTTTTAACATCAAGTAAATAGATTGAAGATAAGCTTAAATAATCCTCATCTTTATTGGATGTAAAGATTATCGTGTCATTACCGCCAAAGAATTTGGCATTAAAATTTCCAAATCCTTCGCCAAATAGTTGCTTCCCGGACACCTGATTTACAAGAACTTTTTCCATCCGCTTCTTGTAATCAGCCTTTACAAAGCTGCTCCACTCATTGTACAATTCTTTACCGGTTATACCCAAAACGTCATAACAAGCAGCATCAAAAGTAAAATTTGTTATTGTCCCAAGGGCTTTAGTGATTTTGCGTAATTTATCTTCGCCGTATTTTTGTGCAATGTAACGGGTAAGGGCAAATCCGGAATTGTAAACTGACTCGTTTCCAAGGCTGGTTTTTTCGAAAACACCCATTTGATTCCATGTAAGCATTTTATCTTCGAGGGCATAACTCCTTAATATCATATCCCTGTGAGCATCCCATTTCTCGTAACCTAATTCTCTGCGCATGTACTGTGCTGTGCCTTCTGCAAACCATGCAGGCATATTTATCATTCCAACCGGGTAGGAAGCAATAATATTCGGGAAGCCATACAAGATGTCGGGCCTTCTTTCATCCTCGTAATTAAGCCATTGCAGGTAAAATGCAGGCAATGTCCTTTTACTCTTCATCGAAGCTTGAATCTGTACCATGTGAGTAAATTCATGAGAAATTACATTCCGAAGCCAGTTGTGAAAACCACGCAACTCAAAATCCAACGCACTGGACCAAATCTCAATTTTATTATCAAAAAAATACGTTGCTCCATTACTGTAATCATCAATATCTTTAATAACATAATGAACTGTTTCAGGTTCATACTCGTATAATGATGTAATCGGCTCCCATACTTCATCACCAATTTTAGCAACCACTTTTGCCGTTCTTTCAGCGCCTTCATGGTAATGTACAACTACATGTTTCCCTTTTACCGTAAACCAATTCAATTCAGGATGAAACTCAGTATATTGCGCCAGAGTAACCGGAGCAAGTAGTATAACAGATAATAATATAAGACTTACATTGAGTGTTCTAATAAGGTTTTTATTCATGAAATTTTCTAAGCATGTACATTATTTTACAACAGATACTTTAATAATTTTATGGGCCTTTTTACCCGAAACTCCCACAGCCTCGATATGAGCAAGATAAATACCGCTCTGTATATGGGTTACATTCCATGGTATCTCATTATCAAATCCTCCCCTACCCTCCCCTTTTAACTCGGCTGCATAATCCCCGCTTAAATCAAATATTTTAATAGTCACTTGTGCATCTTCATTGACGTCAAACCGGAAATATGTTACACCAGATCGCACGGGATTAGGATAATTGTATGTTTTTTCAGGAGTCAGAAATCCAATTCCGGTTTTATTGGGTGAGACGAAAACAGAAGAATTACTATTTGCAGCATTACCAAGACCGGTTAGTGCAATTGTCCCTGAAATATCCGATAACTGCCATACGGTTACAGTGCCTGTTGAATCGTAAATACCAAGGCTTAGTTTATCATTATAATTCAAAAGTACGATGTCAGAGGAGGCGCTGGTCAGCCCCGCCGGAAAACCATCTACTTGCTTTCCGTTGCGGGCATTAAAAAGTTGCACTCCTGTTGTAGTATTTATCATCAGGAAGTATTCTTTTAGCGTGTTATTGTAGTATGCCTGTACTGCATGTTCTGAACTGTTATCAACATTTCCAATTGCAAACGGAAAATAATCGGCTATAACACCAAGAATATTATAGGCATAGAGTTTATCTGCTGATGTAAAAAGTATATAAGGAGTACCGTCCTGTTTTATATCAAGTAATGAAAATGACTGAACTTTGGTGTTTACAGCAAATGCTCTGATTTTTTCATTTCCTGCAAATAAATGAAAAGAATTATCTTCGGTGCTTACAACACTATATATTTTGCCATTCGCATCAGAAAAAGTTTTTAGATCCGTCACTTTATTGTTAAGAGAAAAACTTGTCCTATTTGGACTAATAAAAGTAAACACTTTGTTGATGGTGTCCTGCAGAACTGCGACAACAGCATTTTGCATGGCACTAATATGGGTAACAGGAATAGTACCAATGCTCGTTGAAGAATCGCCAATAAGAGAGTGGAAATTTGAAAAGTAAACAGTACCGTTATTATTACCAAACACTGCTTGAATATCACCATTCATAGGATGTAAACTAACAGGAGTAGTAATTTTATTTGCGTGGATTGCAGAACCTCTGAAAATATTATCATACGTTTCAAAAGTAGAATCTGTCGTTCCAAAAATCCAGCCCGAAGTAACAGCTACCGGAGTTTGAGAAAAATTCAGCAGTGATTTTATGATATTACCCGCACTATCAAGAATCAAAACATCATTTCCATTTTGCACAAAAAAAGATTGTTTGCCTAAGTTTTGGTCAGTACTTAAAAATGTTTTGCCGATAGGTTTTGGTAATTTTGTACTAAACACAGGTTTCACATTGCCTAAACCATAACTGAGTTTTACTGTCATGGTATTAGCAGAAGCACTAAATTCGGAGAAAGTGATAAATGAATTTGCCCCGGAATTCGTATTGGTATTTGGCCGGGTTGTATTAGAAAATACATTTGTATAAAACTGTCCGGTATTGCCGCTTCGCCATAAATCTTCCTCGCTGCCCTCCCCGGTAATAACATCGCCAAGAACATTGGTAAATTGATTGCCTATATCTTTTATACCATCAGCTTCTTCAACTTCCAGCCCACGATGCTCTTTGTCGGCATTAATTAAATTTGACTCCCATTTATCGCGGATAACATTATTATCCACGTGCCAGATAACTAAACCGCTTCCCGGCACAGCCCAGTCATATTCATCGACATCAACAATAACCCCGTACAACGAATCGGCTGCAAAACTATAAAATCCTGTTGTATCCTTCGCGAATTTCAACGTATCATATCCGGTTCCGGTAAACACAACAACCTTTGCCCCATCTTTATTTGCATCCCGCTGCCTGTTTTCAATTAAATAGTGTTCTTCCTCGTTTAAAGGAACTTTTATAATTGTTGTATCAAGCGAATTAGCCATTAATGATGTTTTTACCGAGAGGGTCTGCAAATTATTCTGCTTTACGGTTACAGGACTAACCCAACCTAATTGCATCTTTTCCCATGCGGATGGCTGTGAAGGAAAAGTTCCGTTAAAAGCAAATATTGATTGACCATCCATAAGTCCGAATAATCCGATTGCAGAGATACCGGTTTTCGTGTTAAACAAATCCGGTAAACCCAAATGACTGGCAATATTGGAAACCAACAATCCGTTAAAGGTAAGTTTTATAAGATATTTTGTACCAAAGGATTCACCCTCCCTGCTCTGAGTTTGTGGCAGGATGATACTGTTTTTAATCAAAAAACTATTATTTCTGACAGGTATTCCGGTAAATGTTGCTCCATATACCTTTTTAAGAGTATTCATCCCCATGTAAACTGATGGAATGTCACGTTCATTGCCAAGGCTTCCCGGAAGTGTTACATCCCTTCCGACACCGGCATGAAAAATAGTAAACAAGTTGAATTGTGTAAAATCAAGATTCGGCATTGCACTATCAACTTTGGCCCAAACTTCTTGCATCATTTCTGCAATAGGAGAAAAATCATTAGAATTAATAGGGGGAGAATAATTCTTCATCGTTTTATTTAAAGTAATTACAACCGGAATGACGGTGTAATCAACGTTAAATTGCCCGCCTGATACTTTCGCGAAATAGTTTTTCGCAAAAAGTAAGTGGTTTTCAAAATAAACTGCATCATGAGGCAGCGGATCAAGTATTCTTTTGCCCCAATCTTTCGTATAAATCGATGAGAAGGTGCCATCACCCACCGTAACACCATCTTTATCCGGCTGAAATTCAACACGGACAGTGAGTATTTTTACACTCTGCTGCTGTACAATTGAGGGTTTTTCCCTTGTCAGTTTCGGCCTAATCATTTGGGCAAACACCGAAGATTCAAAAGCGAAAAACAGAAAGAGAAACAATAAATATTTGAAACGTAACATATTTGTGCTGGTTTTATCAAAAAAAGGATGGGAAAATAGAACACCTTAAAACAATAGAACAAGCTGGAATCAATTGATTCCAGCTCATTCTTTATAATTTATAATCCTCTAGGGAACCCCTTCGAAGCATCAGCAACAGCATCCCAAGTGATATTAAAAGTAAAACGTAATGTATCCGCTAGCGGGTGGTTTTCTCTATCTTTGAACGGTGCGGTCGAAATATAACTAAAATCAAATCCGTAATAATCATAACGGATACCTGCACCTAATGTGATAAATTTACGGTTACCGTATTTGGGGTCTTCATAAAAGATTCCACCACGGGCAGCAAAAAGGAAATCACCGGGAACGCCATACCAGTATTCAAGTCCAACTGTGGTAACAATGTCTCTCAGTTCTTCACTAAAAGAACGGCTTGTCCAAGAGGAATACAATGCTTTGTAAAACTCATCACTTTTACCTGTCGTATCCCTGTTAACCAAAAGTTTACTAAAATCTAATGCCGCAGTCAAAGAGTTGTATTCGTCAGCAAAAACCTGATACGCGAAACCTAATCTGAAGTTTGTTGGGATCGGATCAGCCTGAGCCCTATCAATATAGAAAATTTTTGGACCAAGGTTACTTAAATTAAGGCCGATACTCAAATCGGAAGATGGGCGCCACATTCCTGCAATGTCAAAACTGACAGTTGTGGAAACACCCCGGCCTTGTTCATTGGCTGTTGGTTTATCTGAAAGATTGCTATGGATAATTCTAAAGTTAAAACCAAGGCCCCAATCCGTATTGAGTTTAAAAGCATAGCCTAGTGTTAACGCGGCATCAAAAGCTCTAAAAGTGCCTAATGCCTCGGGACCTGTTTCAGCCGTTCGGATAAATTCACCATAATTCATATAGGTGATACTCGAAGTAAGACTACCGCCAAGTTCAGGAACATAATATCTGGCTGTGATATAATCATAAAACAGATCGAGCTTAAACTGCGGTAACCAGTTACTATGGGTAATGGAGACTTCATTGCCATTTAAAAATGCTATACCGGCAGGATTCCAGAAAATTGCCGAAGAGTTGTCAGCCAAACCAGAACCTGCCTCGCCCATACCCGTAAACCGGGAGTCGGGTGCTATAAGCAGAAAGGTAACAGCAGCCTCACCTTGAGCATAAATTGGAATTTTTCCAATTGTAAATAATAATAGTACGGCAAAGAATATTTTCGAACGAGTCATTAAAACGATCTCCTAATAGACATTAATATTTTCATTTTTATTCAAACTTATAAATTATCAAAATTTATTTTCTAAAAAAACATACAAATTACACTACCTATCTTGTAATAGCCAATTTACCATTAACGGTCTTGGATTTTTGACCATCCAACGGAGCTAGTTTAACTTTGTACAGATACACTCCATTGGCAAGTGGAGCCCCCTCTTTATCTCTTCCATCCCAAGGAATGACGACATGGCGGTCATTTGTAACTGTCTCACTGATTTCATGGAGCAGCCTGCCAGCCACACTAAAAACTTTAATCGATATTCTCAAAGGGCTGACAAAATTATGATCTACTAAAAATGCAGTTCTTGAGGAAAATGGATTGGGATAATTGGTTATATAAGTTGCCTGAAGTTCAGTAGAGGAGACAACTTGAAAACTGGTCATTGCACTGTCAAGATTATTGAAAACATCATAGGCGTAAATACGTATCGTATATTTACCTTCGGCAAGTCCATTTAGCGGATATTCAATCAAACCGGATCGGCCATTGCTGTTAATATCAGCCGTGTAATATGTGCTCAGATCAATTTTATTGGCTTCATCACCATTCAGCACTGCACTCAACTCATGCCCGATACCGGTATTTGCTGTATTTACCGCGGTTGAATCGGTCAGGTTTACGTACATTTTCGAATAAGGCGAAATAACGTATGTATCATTTACCATTTTACTGTCAAAACTGATGGAAATCTCAGGACCTTTTTTATCATCAGGTGTAGTATCAAACCCGCCAACACGGATATTGTTACTATATGCAGTTCCGCTAACTTTATCATTAAAAAAGTAGAGAGTCATTTTACCAAGTTGATTATTCGAAGAGATATCTTTCGGCACCACGAAAAAAGCCGAATAGCTACCATTCACAATATTAACACGACCCCTAAAAAGTAACCCGCCCGGCAATTCAATATTTGCTTTTGAGTCACCAATTACAGCACTTCGTTTGGAGTCGTAAACTGATAAAAGCGCCTCACCATTAAATTCGGTATTATGTATGCCATTATTCTTAAGAATTCTGCCGGAAATACTGGCTTTCATTAACCCCTTTAATTGGAAAATCTGCTTTAATGAAGTACCGTTTATCGAATCAATTGTTCCACTTGAAATGGGCAGAATCAAGCGCAGTGCCGGGTCTGCAAATAAATGAAATTTTAAATCATTTGCAGAAGTTTTAGCCTGCTTGGTTTTCATATACACTTTGCCAATCGGGAACATCGGATTAGCTTCGTTTGTATCAGGAGTAAATAAATACGAGTAAAATAATTCATTAATTGCCTGGTTAGGCTGCGCATAAACTGGCCTATTTGTCGCAAAGGTACCAATCGCACCACCGTTCTCTTTTACAATCAGTTGCTCAGCTCCGCTCATGCCTATGGTTTTATCAAAATAACCGAAATCACAAGTTGCGGCTGCAAGGAAAAAATAATTCGGATTATTTAATGCAGGAATGGATGCACTGTTTGTAAACATTTGTTCATCAGACCAAAATTCAGGGCTGCCATGTCCGTAATAGTTTACGATTGCTGTTCCATTATTAATAGCGCTTATTATGGCCTTATTTGAAGCCGGGCGGCGGCGGCCATAACTGGTAGATACTTCAGGATATAGGTTACCATATATTTTGCTTGAAACAAATCCTCCGGGTAATAGTTCTGCCAGACTCTCGGAATAATCAATATGAGTTGTCCCTTCATTCGAGTCCGGTTTTAAATCATCATCTGAGACAAGAGTAATAAGATTGCGCCAAGAAGATTTATCTGTATTCGTTTCGTAGGAAATTATTTTATCAACAACTATCTTTGCCTGAGACGCTGATTGTACAGTAACACGCCCAATTGCAATGTCACTATATCTATCGTTGCCATCAATACAAGCAAAAAAATCATCGAAGCTATACGAGTCTACCTGATCTAACGAAAATTCTATCTGATGCGTGGGAATAAAATTATTGTTATAGCCTTCAATATTCCGGTAATCATAATCGCCATCGCCAAATAAAAACACAAATTCCGGTTTGTTTGACCAAGTTTTGTATGCATAGGTTAAAAAGTCTCTTATAGCAGAAGGGTCTTTAGCACCATAACCGAATTCCAAAAATATTTCATCTATGTCAATGACAATAGATGAAAGTTTTTCAACTGCCGATTCCTGCCGGTATTTGGCTAAACGGTCAGCCTGCTCTCTGAAAACTTTTGGAGTTATAATAATGTACTGGCCGCCGGATGTTATCCCGCGTAAATTCTGATTCCCCACCGAGATCATATTAACCGGTGATTTAAATTTT
>JACPGF010000323.1:10113-14685 GCA_016182615.1 Ignavibacteriales bacterium | reverse complement strand
CCAGGCCATGATAACCCTCACTCGGTTCTGAAAACTGCGGAAATTTCCCGTTTCCCCAGTTATAATTGCCGGCATCAACAATTACACCGCCAATGCTCGTCCCATGCCCGCCTATCGATTTTGTAGCCGATTCAACAACAATGTTTGCACCGAACCTAATAGGCGCACATAAATAACCTGCTGCACCAAAAGTATTATCAACAACCAAAGGGAGATCATGCTTCTTTGCCAATGCAACGATACCCTCAAAATCGGGGATGTTTAATCCCGGATTTCCAATCGATTCAACATAAATTGCTTTGGTTTTTTCATCAATCAGTTTTTCAAAAGTCTCCGGGTCGTCGGCTTTTGCAAATTTGGCTTGTATCCCCAAACGTTTAAAGGCTACTTTGAATTGGTTGTAAGTACCACCATACAGAAACGAACTTGTGATAAAGTTATCTCCTGTCTGAAGGATATTGTTAAGGGCTAAAAACTGTGCTGCCTGTCCGGAGGCGACTCCGAGCGCTGCAACGCCGCCTTCGAGTAATGCAATTCTTTTTTCGAACACATCTGTTGTAGGGTTCATTATTCGGGTATATATATTGCCGAATTTCCGCAAACCGAACAAGTCAGCAGCATGTTCTGCATCGTTGAACACGTATGAAGAAGTTTGGTAGATCGGTACTGCCCTTGCATTTGTTGTTGGATCGGCAACCTGCCCGCCGTGCAATTGCAATGTTTCGTAACGAAGATTATTTTGATTACTCATTGTTTTACCTTTTGTTTTGTATTAGTATATGTATTTTAAATTCTAAGCATAAAAAAACCCGTCGGGACTGCTTAAAAAGTACAGCCCAAACGGGTTTGCCTTTTTAGCGTTTTTAACGTGGCGCAATATGGTGCAAATTCCACGGACACAGATTTTTTTTCGACACAAAAAAAACCACACATTTCCGATTATGCATCTGAAAAGTGTGGTTTCTTGAGTCCAAGAATATTTCAGATGTTTTATCTGCGTATCATTTTAGCACCGTAGCCTTGGAGCTCGGTTGCTGTTTTTCCTTTGCAGGAAAATCTCTTGATACAATTTCGATCAACTTTAACATGAATATACAAAAAATTACATAATATGCAAATACTATTTTATTTTTTAAATCCTAAATTAAAATTCAGCCTGTTTTGTGGTGCATGGGATTGAAAAGATTCGTACATTTAAGAACCGTATTTATAAGTTAACCTGAGATTTTACCAATTCTGTAATCGAGAGTAAAATAAATTCGTTCTCATGAAGCTAATTTTTGTTTTTATTCTTTCCGGTATTTCACTTTTTGGAGGATATAATCTCGATTCCCTGCTTAAAGCCATACAACCTTTACCTGACACTGTTCAAATAAAAATTCTAAACGAATCATGCTGGAATAACAGGTCGAACAATACTGTTGCAGCAATGGCCGCAGGAGAAAAAGCCCTTCAGATTTCAAGAAAAATTGAAAATAAAGCACTTGAAGCCCGAACACTGAATTTGCTGGGAGTGGTAAACCGCAGTTATGGCAATAATAATAAATCCCTTTTCTACCTTAATGAAGCACTTAAAATTGCAACCGAGTCGAATAATCGTATAGAAATCGCTTACTCGGAAAATAATATTGGCGGTTCATTCCGCATGAAAGGGTATTTCACTTTAGCATTTCAACATGTTTCTACCGCTCTGCGAATTTTTGAATCGCTAAAGGATAGTGCAGGAATTAGTTATTCAATCATTAACATAGGCTTTATTTATCAAGGGCAAAGAAACAGTGCAAAGGCTCTTCAGTATTTCAGGCAGACCTATGAAATCAGAAAAAACCTTAAAGATAGTGCAGGAATGTTGATTGCCCTTTGTGAAATTGCCCGTACTCAAAAGGATTTGGGATTTTATCACATTGCAAAAGAAAATTTTGAGTTTATTTTAAAACAGTCGATTATCCGCCGCGATCCTTCAAGCGAGATTACTGCAAATGATGGTCTTGGTGAAATTGCTATTGCAAAAAATGATTTCGCGAAAGCATTTGAATATTTTTCATTGGCATATAAAAAAACTCAACATATCGGAAATCTTCAAACGCTGATTCATACAAGCGAAAGACTTGGTTATGTGCTTGCTAATCTTGGAAGATATGCTGAAGCCGAAAATATTATTAAAAAATCTTTAGAACTTGCCCTCCCTTTTAACGATTATTCTCTCCTTACAAATAGTTATCATTCGCTAGCAGCATTATATCAATTGTCAGGTGATTTTAAGCAGGCACTTCATTATGCCAATCTCTACTCGGACTTAAAAGATTCTATTACCGCTAAAGACAATATTTCGAGTGTCAGCGAAATGGAAGCCTTGTATCAAAATGAAAAAGTTAAAAAAGACAACGCCGTTCTGCAGAAGAATATTGAAATCGCGGAAGCTCAACGCACGTATTCCTTTATTATCGCTTTCCTGTTTATCGTTATCTCCGCCACTTTATTTTGGAGGTACCGGACTGAAAAACGCGCCCATACTGCCGAAGAAGAATTACGGCGCAGTGAAGCTAAATACAGAAGAATTTTTCAGAATGCATATATGGGTATATTTCAAATATCTCCGGAAAGCGAATTTCTTCATGTCAATCCGGCTATGGCACAATTGTTTGGTTACTTTACACCCGAAGATTTTCTTAATAAGATTAAACGGTTCAGTGATTTACCATCTTTAGATAGCAACCCTCCATTCTCCACACTCTCGGCTGCGGCGCAAACAAAGGAATGGAACTCACAGGAATTCCGTTTCCAGATTTCAAGTGATTTACAAATAATAACCTTAATGCATATCCGCAAAGAAATGAAAAATACAGAAACCATTGAGTATTTAGAAGGTATTATTGAAAACATTACCGAGCGTAAATTGGCTGAGGAACAGAAAGAAAAATATTCTGCCGATTTAAAAAACCTCAACGCGGCAAAAGATAAATTTTTCTCTATCATCTCGCATGATTTGCGCGGCCCATATCAAGGTTTCTTAGGAATCACTGAACTATTAGCAGAAAATCCGGGAGATTTTGACCCGGATAAAATTCAAAAGATTGGCGTTGAACTTCATAATGCTGCACAAAACCAGTATCAATTACTCAATGACCTTCTTAATTGGTCCCGCTTGCAAACAGGCGATTTTGCTTTGCAGTTAGAATCTTTTAAATTAGCAAACGAAATAAATGATATAGCGAATACATTTGCATTAACTGCACGTAAAAAAAATATCGCGATTGAAAACAATATCCGGCCTGATTTGTTTATTACAGCCGATCGGTCTATGTTGCATATTCTCTTCAGGAATTTAATTTCAAATAGTCTCAAATTTACCTATCCCGGCGGTTTTATTAAACTGCATAGTAAAATTCTGAGTGGGGGAATTCAGATTTCGGTTCAGGACAATGGAATTGGTATCGATCCAGATGATGTTGAAAAATTGTTTAGGATTGACACAAAGCATACAACTGAAGGTATCGATCAGGAACAAGGTACGGGCTTGGGTCTTATGCTTTGTTACGAAATCGTTCAAAAGCATTCGGGAACCATAACTGTGCAGAGTGAACTAAAAAAAGGTAGTAGCTTTATAATTTACCTGCCTTATTTATAACTAAGCTTCTGTTTTTGTAGCCTCTATACCGCGAAAAAGGTTACTTTTAACCCGGAAAATAACGTACAGAGCTTAACAAAATTGTTGTGAAAAATTCTATAGTGTTGAATTTTTAAGCACCAAAAAATTTATTGGTATAATTATTGCTATTTATCAATGATTTTTAATCAATAGTTTATTTATTTAACTTTTATCTCTAAATTTTGATAATTTTTTTCCATATATGATAAAGAGGATACGTTAATGCTTACCGAATTTGGGAAAATATTTGCATTCTTCATCTTCTCAATCATTTTTGTGTTAATAGGATTACTTACCGCAAAACTGATTGCCCCGGCCCGTCCGACAAAGGAAAAACTCATGACATACGAGTGCGGTGAAAACCCGATAGGCTCGCCATGGGTTAAATTTAATATACGTTTTTACGTTGTTGCGCTCATTTTCCTCATTTTTGATGTGGAAATTGTGCTTCTTATTCCGTGGGCTACCGTTTACCGGCAGTGGGGCTTGGAAGGTTTTGCCGTTGGTGCCATATTCTTAATATTATTGGTTCTCGGTATGGCTTATGAATGGCGAAAAGGTGACCTTACTTGGGACAGGCCACAACCGGTTCCACCGGTTTATAATAAACCATTACCGATTACCGTTCCGGCCACAGTCAATAATGACCCGGAACTTGTTTCTGAAAATAGTAATTAAAGGCAGATCATGGGATTCTTAGACAAGCAATTTTCTGATGATAATATAATTCTTACCAACGCTGAAGACCTGCTTAACTGGGCACGTCTTTCTTCTTTATGGCAGGTTGGTTTTGGTTTGGCCTGTTGCGCTATCGAAATGATGGCCACCTCGGCTTCTCATTACGATTTCGATCGTTTTGGTGTTATCCCCCGTGCTTCCCCCCGTCCGGCAGACATTATCATTATTTCAGGAACCGTAACTCT